>SHYE01000085.1 GCA_009692935.1 Dehalococcoidia bacterium
CGGGTCTTGACCAGTTCTGGAAACTCGGCGTCCGTCTCCTCGTCATCGCCTTCACGCTCGCCGATGAGCCACATACTGTCGGGCGTCGCCAAGCGGTCGATGTACAAGACGCCATCCAGGTGATCGATCTCGTGCTCCAATGCGTGGGCCATCAGATCATCGACGGCCTTGATGCGAATCTCCTTGCCGTAGCGATTCAGGCCCTTGACCGTCACACTGACAGACCGCTTCGTCTCGCCACGCCAACCAGGAATGCTGAGGCACCCCTCGGGCACGATTCGTTCGCCGGACCGTTTCACAATCTGGGGATTCACCAGCGCCAGGGGCTCCCAATCGGGGGCTTCAATCACAATCACTCGCAGCAGTTCGCCCACTTGGGGCGCCGCCAGTCCCACACCGTTCTTCAACCGCATGGTCTCGAACATATCGTCGATCAACTGCCGGACCTTCGTGTCCACCTGTCGCACCTTGATCGACTTCTCCCGCAACTGGGGATTGTCGGCGTACACAATCTGCCGAATCGCCACTCTGACCTCCGCTGCTCTAGTACGCTCCTGGAGTGTCGCCCGCGAGGGCTACCACTGCTCACAAGTATAATCGGCGATGGACAGCGGCGCAAAAAGGCCTTGATGCCTGCGGGCTAAAGCCACGATGCACCCCCGAACAGCACTGCTGGGCATCGCCTCGGCAGCGAGCCCTAAAGAGACTCGCCATCCCCGCAGGCAGGAACCCGCGCTACTCTCACGCTACAACACTTGCAGCGGGTCCACGTCGATAACCCACCCCCGTGGCGGCGGGGTTTCGTCGATCAGGCGGCGACAGCCCTCGCCCTTGAGCAGTATCTGCCAGCGGTAGCGGCCTCGAGCCCGGCGGTAGAAACCTGGCGTAGGGCCCAAGACTGCAGCATCGTGCAGACCATGCTGCGCCCGCGCCTGCGATAGCTGGCGGGCGTAGTCCTCCGCCATCCGCTGAGCGTGCTCCGGGTCCGTGTCGCTATACAGCAAGCGGATCAGCGGCTGAAAGGGCGGGTAGCTGTGGCGCTTTCGAAACGCCATCTCGGCGTGGGCGAAGCGCGCGTAGTCTTGGTGAGCCGCGCACTCGATGGCATAGTGCTCGGGGGCGTAGGTCTGAATGATCACGTTGCCTGCCTGTTCGCCGCGCCCAGCCCTGCCTGCCACCTGGGTGAGGAGCTGGAAGGTGCGCTCGGCGGCGCGGAAGTCCGGCAGGTAGAGGTTCACGTCGGCGTTCACCACGCCCACCAGGGTCACCTGCGGCAGGTCCAGGCCCTTGGCCACCATCTGGGTACCGACCAGAATGTCGGCCTCGTGCGCCGCGAAACGGTCGAGCAACTCCTCGTGGGTCCGGCGCGTGCGCGTGACATCCCGGTCCCAACGCATCACCCGCGCCGCCGGCAGCAGTGCCTCCACCTCTTGCTGCACGCGCTGCGTTCCGGTGCCCAGATAACGTATGCGGCTGCTGCTGCATTCAGGACAGCGGTTCGGGCTGCGGCGCCGGGCATTGCACTGATGACAGATGAGTGTGTCGCCATCACCGTGGAACGTGAGCGGAGCATCGCAACGGCGGCAACGCAGCACATACCCACAGTCACGACACTGCACAAAGGTGGCGCTACCCCGGCGGTTCAGGAACAAGATAGCCTGTTGCCCCTGAGCCAGCGTGCGCGCGAGCCCGGCCTGCAGACTGCGGCTGAATATAGACCGATTCCCCTGCTTCAACTCCTGCCGCAGGTCCACAACCTCCACGCTCGCCAAGCCTCGCTGGTCTTCGGACGTGCGTCCAGTCACCGCGACCCGATCTGGCAGTTCGACCAGCCGGATCTGATGCTCAAGCGCCGCCACAAAAGACTCCAGGCCGGGCGTGGCGCTCCCAAGAATGACGGTAGCATCCGATGCCCGTGCCAGCTCTCTAGCAACCCGTCGAGCATCGTAGCGGGGGGCGGGGTCCTGCTGCTTGTAGGTAGACTCGTGCTCTTCATCGATGACGATGAGGCCCAATTCGGGCTGGGGTGCGAAGATCGCGCTGCGAGACCCGACCACCACGTCGAACTCGCCATCGCGAATGCGCCACCACTCGTCGTATAACTCGCCGGCGGTCAGTCCGCTATGAAGCACCGCCACCCGGCCCGGGAAGCGCGCGGCAAACCTGGAGGCTACCTGGGGTTCCAGCGCAATCTCAGGCACCAGCACAATGCCGCGCCGTCCTTGCGCCACCACGCTCTCCAGAGCCCGCAGGTACAGCTCGGTCTTGCCGCTACCCGTCACCCCGTGCACCAGAAACGTGCCCGAAGACTCCTGGTGCTCCAAGACGGGCGCCAGCTGCTGCCATGCCGCAGATTGTCCCGTGGTGAGCACCGGCGGCTGGGCCATCTGGACAGCGCGGCCGGCTAACGGGTCGCGCACGGATCGCCGCTCCTCCGTGACCACGTAGCCGGAGGTTTCGAGAGCTGCGAGCGGTGCAGCAACATCTCCCAATTGCTCGCGCAGCAGGGCGGCCGACACCGGTTCGACGGCGGCACAGATCGCTGCCAGGACGCGTGCTTGCTTTGGCCGCCGCGCCCAGAACGCCTCGGAGAGGTCACTCTGGCGGCCGGCTTCGGTGGCCGTCACGTAACGCAGAAACTTCGCCTGCGCTCGTGCCCTGGTCAGTCGGGAGGTCTTGAGAGCAAGGCCACGCCGCACCAGCGCCTCCACCGAGCGATCGACAGTGGCGCCGAAGCGCCGGCGCAGTGTCTCGAGGTCCGTCTCGCCCCCGTCCCGGTTACCGCGCGCTTCGAGAAACGCCAGCAGCGATCGTGCACCCGGGGGCACGTCCTCGGAGGTTGGTTCATGGGTCAACGACACCGAGGTCTTGACCCGTTGGCGAAAGTCCGGCGGCATCATCACCGCGGCCGCCTCGAACAGTGGGGCGTAGTAGTACGTGGACAGCCAGAGCGCAAGGGCCCGCTGCCGCTCGTCTAGGAGTGGCTGCGCCTCGATAACACTGTCAATGTCTTTGACAGTCGGCAAGTCAGTCGTGTCGTGCACGGCGAACACGAGTCCCTGGATCAGACTCGAGGCTCGGCCGAAGGGTACCCAAACTGCCTGGCCTGGGTGCACCAGCAGGTGCCGAGGGATCTGATAGGTGTAGGTCGCCTGTGGGGCAGCCACGTCCACAGCGACATCGGCGTAGGGCATGCCCGCAAAACAGAAACCCGAGGCATTGCCTCGGGTGCTGCGTTTACTGCGCCTTTGCCTTCGAGCGGTACTCCATACGTTCCCGCAACCGAGCAGCTTTGCCGGTCAGGCCTCGCAGGTAGTACAGCTTGGCACGCGCTACAACCGCTCGCCGCACAACTTCAACCTTGTCGATGCGGGGGGAGTGCGTGAAGAAGGTGCGCTCCACACCAACGCCGTGTGCGCCAATGCGGCGGACCGTGAAATTGGTATCGCCCGCGGTGTGCTTGATGCGAATAATCACCCCTTCGAACACCTGAATGCGTTCGCGGGTACCCTCTACCACCTTGGCGCTCACCCGAACAGTGTCGCCAGGAGTCAGCAGAGGTACATTGGGATTGTCTTCTAACGGTACAAGGTGACGGACGTCCATCGATTGTCCTTACAATTGGGCAGCCGAAGCCGCAAGATGAGCCCTCATAGTCTACCAGAACCACCGATCCCGCGCTATCCCTGCGCAGCCGTAGCACCGTGTTCCGCCAGCGCCTCGCTCAGCCACTGCCGGTCGGCAGCTACGATCTCCATACCGTCCAACAGGTCGGGCCGTCGCACCGCGGTGCGGAGCAATGACTGGCGGCGGCGCCACTTCTCCACCTCGGCGTGGTGACCGGACAGCAACACAGGCGGCACCCTCCAGCCCATGAACTCCGGTGGGCGGGTGTAGTGCGGATACTCAAGCAGGCCAGCAGCGAAAGACTCCTCTTCGGCGGACTGGTCAGACCCCATGACGCCCGGAATCAACCGGATCACAGTCTCGGTAATAACCATCGCCGGCAGCTCACCCCCCGTCAACACGTAGTCGCCGATGCTCAACTCTCGCGTCACCATGTGCTGACGTATGCGTTCGTCCACGCCCTCATAGTGACCGCAGATGATAACCAGCCACGGCTGCTCCACCAGTTCTCTGGCGATGGCTTGCGTGAACCGCTCTCCCTGAGGCGTCATCAGCAACACCGCGGGCGTTGGGTGGCCGCCATCCTCGGCGAAGACCGATTGCAGGGCAGCGTACACCGGCTCGGGTTTCATCACCATGCCGGCGCCGCCGCCGTACGGGTAGTCGTCCACCACATGGTGCTTATCCGTGGTGTAGTCACGGATGTCGTGCAGATGGATGGAGGCCAGCCCCTTCTCCTGCGCACGCTTCAGCATGCTCTCTGAGAAGGGCCCGGCGAACATCCCCGGAAACAACGTGAGGATATCGACGCGCACGGGCTAGCTCAGGCTACCGGTCGGGTGCTGTTCAACCGAGGCCTGCAGCGTCTCCACCGCGTGAGGGATGACCGGCAGCAGCACCTCCAGGCATTCAATCACTGCCTTAGGGCTGCCCGGCAGGTTCACAATCAGCGTTCGCTTACGCAGGCCGGCTACTCCGCGGCTCAGCATCGACATGGGGGTTTCCCGCATGCTGGCAGCCCGTAGCGCCTCGGCGATACCCGGCGCCTCTCGCTCAAGCACCGCACGAGTCGCCTCGGGCGTCACGTCGCGGGGTGAGAAGCCGGTTCCTCCGGTGGTGAGAACGAGGTCCACTTCGCCGGAGTCGGCGAGCGCCAACAGCAGGCCCGTGATCAGATTTCGCTCGTCGGGAATGACTTTGGTCGAGACCACACGGCCACCTGCCTCGGTCACCAAGCGCACGATTTCCGGCCCGCTGCGGTCCTCACGCTGGCCTTGCGATCCCTTATCGCTGATAATCACAACACCGACCCGGAACTGGACGCTCATAGTGCCCGGATCATAGCACGGGTATCCTGCACCCCATAACGCCAGGCTTCCATGTGCTCACCGGCCCCTTCGGTTATACCGGCGCCTACATCACCCAGGCCCTGCTCGCAGAAGGTGTGCCCGTACTGGGGCTCACCTCTCGCCCGCAACCCAGCGACATGTCGAGCGTCACAGTAGTTCCCTGCCACTGGGGCGCCCCAGTGGCAGGGGCTGAATCGCTCCGGGGAGCAGCAATCCTTTACAACACCTACTGGGTGCGATTCGACCGCGGCACAACCACCTTCGAGCTGGCGCTAAGCCGCATCCGCATGTTGTTAGAAGCCGCACGTACGGCTGGGGTTGCCCGTATCGTCCACGTTTCGGTAACCAACGCTTCGGTCGACTCACCCCTCCCCTACTTTCGTGGCAAAGGCCTAGTGGGGCAGATAGTGCAGGAGTGCGGTATTCCCTACAGCATCGTGCGGCCGGCCCTGGCATTCGGTTCAGGCGACATCCTGCTCAACAACATCGCCTGGTTTCTGCGGCGCTCGCCCATCTTCGGCGTGCCGGATGGCGGAGGCTTTTGCGTCCAGCCCATTGCAGCTGAGGACCTCGCCACTTTGGTCCTAGGTCAAGGTCAGGCCGACGGCAATCAGGAAGTGGACGCCATCGGTCCGGAAACGTTGACATTCTGGGAAATCGTCCGATTGATCAGCGATGCGGTGGACGGCTCTCAGTGGTTGTTGCCGGTGCCGGACTTCATGGCGCTCGCAGCCACGCACCTGGCGGGCCTCCTCACTGGCGATGTGGTGCTGACACCCGATGAGTTGGTCGGCCTTCGCATGAACCTCCTCACGTCGAACGCAGCGCCACAAGGTGCTCGGTGATTGGGTGACTGGTTGGTCAAGGTGTCCACAACCCTGGGCACTCGCTACGAGTCCGAAGTCGCACGGCACTATCGCTAAGGCCCGCCGGGCCTCCCGCCCTCGAAGTGCCCGGTCCGCCGCGTGCTGGCGTGAAAACGCCGCAGTGTCCGCCAGTTCTTGAGCACGATGCGCCACGTCGGCAGGTCGTAGGGTCGATCTGTCAGGCTACGCAGCCGCTCCATCACTTCACCCTCCAAGTGCGGGCCATGGCCGAAGCTGGCGATCTCCGCCTCCAGATCCCGCAACCGGCGGAGTGAAGCGTCGAGGTCGCGACGGTGCTGACGGTTCCACATCAACGGCCGGCTGATCCTATCCCGGTTGTTGATGGCCGAGTCGCCCAGAAACAGCACATTGGGCCCTCGCACCAGCAGGCAGATGCTCCCCGGCGTATGACCCGGCGTATGCAAGACCTCAACATCGGGCAGATCAGGCAGTGCATCGCCGTCGTTCAGCGCATGATGAATGGGCGTTTCCGGGAAGTCTGGCCGCTGGCTCGCCGGCCGTCGGCTCGCCCCGACGATCCAGCGATACCAAAACGGGATGTGCTGCCCCTCGGTACCTTTTCGCAGCTGCAACTCGCCGCTGCCGCTGTCCAACGCCTCATCTGCGTGTGCTGCAATCCGCGCCCCAGTCATACCGTGCAGTTCGGTCGCACTCCCCGAGTGGTCTAGGTGGTGGTGCGTCAGCACAATCCAGCGCAGTTCACTGGGACTGCGGCCGATGGATTTGATGTAGTCGACGATGAGTTCACCATTGCCCGGCATGCCGGTATCGATCACCGCCATCTGCTCACCCGTCAGCAGCACCACATTGGACCCCGTCAAACCCTCGATACGATGGAGGTTCGGTGCGATTTCCATGGGTTAATACTTCCCCCGGTAATCGATCACGGCCTTGTTCCGAGCATCCGGGCGTTCCTCAGAAGCTGAATGGCCAGCCACAGGGATGGCCGAAAACACATCGTTGGGCATGCTGCTGCCACTATCCTCATGCCAGGTTTGCGCATCGTGAACCGTGAAAAAGCCATCAACTATTCCGCCGGCACCGGCAGCCCGTAGAGTTCGGCAACGTTCCCGATAGTCATCGCGTAGCGGTCGGCCTCGGAGACGCCCGTGAAGATCTCGTCGAGAATCTTTGAAGAGTTCGGCCAGATCGAGTCGTGATGCGGATAGTCATTGCCCCACATCAGCGTGGGCACCCCGATCAGTTCGCGGGTCTGCACGCCGATGCCGTCATCTTCGAAAGTAGCATAGAACTGCCGCCGCCAATATTGCGTTGGCTTCATGTTGAGTTCTGGCGCTGCAGCGCGTCGGCTACGGTAGAAGGCGTGGTCCAGCCGCTGCAGCCAGTGCGCCAGCCAGCCCACTTCCCACTCGGCAGCCACGAACTTGAGCTTGGGATACCGGTGTGCCACCCCTCCGCAAATCAGGTCCGACAGGCTGATCTGAATCTGCGTCGCCGAGCTCGCATAACCGCTGATCGCGTCGCCGCCGGTGATGCCGCCAATGCCGAAACGCGACGCGGTAAAGATGTGCAGGCCCAGCGGAAAGCCCGCCTCCTCAGCCCGCGCCCAAATGGGGTTGTACACCGGATCGTAGTACGGCACGCCTGACGGCGCGGTGCATGGTATGCAGCCACCCCGATAGCCAAGTTTCAAGGCTCGCTCCAATTCCGTTAAAGCCGCCTGTGGATCGGTCATCGGCAGCAGCGCCAGTCCCACCACCCTGCCCTCAGCCCGGTGCTCGTAGTCGATCAACCATTCGTTGTAGAGCCGGAAGGCTTCATTGATGAGGTCAGTATCGGGCAGGGCGAACACCCGGAAGTACAGGCTGGGGTACAGCACCTCCAATGCGACGCCATCCACCTCCTGCTCGCGCGCACGAATGGCAGGATTCATGATCCCTTGCGGAATACCGGCGTACCCCTGCCGTATCTGTTGCTGCACCGCATCACTATTCAGGTTGCCCCCGGCAATGCCCAGGCGCCCCACCGGAATGCCCGGCACCTTGGTCCCCAGCCCTTCGCGGTCATCCACACCCGGCGTCACCAGAAACTCCCCCAAGTCTGGGTCGTTGACCACGTGCGGAGCGCGGTCGCCGAACTTCTGGTGCAGTTCAGCAAAGATCTCGGGTGGCTCCACAATATGAGAATCGGCAGAGTAGGTGAATCGGGTCATGCAAGGCTCCGGTCAGAAACGTTGTGGCATTAGTGAACCACTAGTAGACGGAGGCACGCAAGGCCGCGGTAAGGGAGCGCACACTGAGCCCGCTCCCACTGGCCCCACAGCTTCTTGCTGGCGGCGCGGGCGCCCCCCACCATCGCCTCGTACTTGCCCCAAGCAATGTTGGGGTGCCCCACCTGGCTGCCGAGGCCGCAGTCGGTTCCCGTCATCACGTGCTCACGATCCACCGCCTTGGCATACTGCACCAGCCGGTTGGCCACCAATGGCGGGTGCTCAGTCAGGTCACTGCAATGGCCGACCACGCCGGGAATCAGCATTTTCCCGTCCGGCAACTTGATGGTCTCCCACACTTCCGACTCATGGTCGTGCCGTGGGTTCGAAGCCTCAATTGAGTAGCTGTCGGCGTTCGCCTTCAGCACCAGATGGACGATGTCCTTCAGCGGAATGTCGTACTTGTGCGGGCCGTGGTAGCTGCCCCAACACGTGTGGAACCGCACCCAGTCGGCGGGGATGCCGCGCAACGCATGGTCCAGCACATCAATGCGGAGTTCGGCCCACTTCACGTAGGTGGCCACGTCCACTTCTAGGTGCGCCTGCCAGCCGTCTGGCAGGTCGGGGTCGTCGATCTGCACCAGCAGGCCGGCGGATGCAGGTGCCTTGCGGGACATAGTGACGACCGCAAGGATGACGGCCATTGGCCCGAATCCAGCGTATGCAGTGGGCTTCAGCAACCGTCCGGTCCCCACCTCCGCAGCGAGCTCCGGAAGGGCCAGCGCTGCGCTCAGCATTTCCCGTACCTCGCGCTCATGGGCGGCGTTCATCGGCGCGCCCACACCCGCTGCCAGCGACCGTGCCATTGCAACAAGCGCATCCTCCTGGGTGCGGCATTGCCCCATCAGTCGCTGGAGTGCCGGCACGTCTGCGGCGGCCTGGGCCTGCTCCAATGCTGCACGCAAATCGAGGAACGCCTCGACTTGGTCACGTTGCTGACGCCAAAGTAGGTTGACGTACCAGGCGCTCTGGTCGGGCTTCCTGAGGGCTCCCAACCGCACCGCCAGAGCGCGCCCTGCTGCGGAGGCACGCGCCAACTTGACTCCTACGTTCCGAGCATCGGCAAATGCATCGGGCCGCAGTCCGTAGAGCTCCCCGGCGATGCGCTCGAACTGCTCGTCAGCGTCGCTCGGGAGAACCTGGTTTGCGTCTTCACTCATCTGATTCCGGCCATGACCACTCAATGGTCGAAGCG
>SHYE01000086.1 GCA_009692935.1 Dehalococcoidia bacterium
CAAGACCCCCGCCGGCGATCGTGTCGGCATTTACCTCATTCATGCAGAATCTCGAGCCGCAGCTGAGCGGATTGCGGCGGGCGACCCATTCACTGTGGCCGGTCACGCTACCTTCGATCTCATCGACTGGGAAGTACACCAAATCATGGGTGCCGGTCCCTTTGCCGGTTCAGGGCTTCGGAGCCCCGGTATCGGCGGCGCCCACTAACCACCCACGCCGCTTGTGCCTGTAAGCCGAGCGCGCTCAGGTGTCGTGTCCAATCGATCTGGGGCCTAACGCCACGTCCACCGGTGACGCTTGGACGTGGTTTCCCCTGTGCACACCTACACGCCTTCTAAGGAGTTCACGTTGCCCCGAGTTCTCTTGCACGGTTTATCGCTGTACTGCTCGCAGTTGCGAGCCTGACCGTTTGGGCGTGCGCGCCGGTCGCCCCCGCGCCCACTGCGCCGAACAGCGCCTCGCAGCCGGCCGCCAAGCCTCCGTTATTGATCGGCGGCATCCCGGACCAGAGTGCCTCCACGCTGGAGGAGACCTTCGGCCTTACCGCGAAGTACCTCAGCAAAGCTACCGGGCTGGAGGTGAGGTACGCGCCATCCACAGACTACGCAGCCATCGTCACGGCGTTCAAACGCGGCGACATGAAGTTGGTGTGGTTCGGTGGGCTGACCGGCGTGCAGGGCCGGTCGCAGGTGCCCGGCGCCAAAGCAGCGCTGCAACGTCCGCGCGACGCCGAGTTCCACAGTGTGTTCGTGGTGAACTCCGAGGTGAAGGCGCAAGAGCTTAAGGACCTGAAGGGCTTGACCTTCACGTTCGGCAGCGCGAGCTCGACCTCCGGGCACCTGATGCCGCAGTATTTCATGCTGCAGGCGGGTATCGACGCCGAGAAGGACCTGAAGGGCGCCGTCAGCTTTTCCGGATCGCACGACAAGACCTATAAACTCGTGGAGACCGGCGCATTCCAGGCCGGCGCGCTGAACGAGGCCGTCTGGCAATCAGCGGTAAAGGACGGCAAGGTGGACACCACCAAAGTGCGCGTCATGGAGACTTCACCGGCGTACTACGACTACCACTGGTCCACCCATCCGGACCTCAATAAGCTCTACAGCGCGGGCACCGAGGCCAAGTTGTTGAAGGCCCTCACCGACCTCAACGCCGCCATGGGCGCCGACGAAAAGCGTATGCTCGAGTTGTTCGCCACCGAAAAGTTCGTGCCGACCAAGAACGACAACTACAAGGCCATTGAAGACGTGGCCGCCAAGCTCGGCATTCTGAAGTAGCCCGAGTTGTTCGAACTTACCGGGGTGACCAAAAGCTACGGCTCGCACGTGGCGCTGGCGCCGCTCGACCTGACGATCGCTGACAGGGACACCGTCGCCATCGTCGGGCCGAGCGGGAGCGGCAAGGCCACGCTGCTGCACCTGCTGGCGGGGGTGGTGCAACCCGACGCCGGTGTGTTGACCCTTGCCGGGCGCAACGCCAGGTCGATCCCCCACGGACGGGAGTTCTCACGTTTGGCTGGTCTCATGCATCAGCAGTACGACCTGGTGCCCACCCTGTCGGTCCTGCACAACGTGCTGGCTGGGCGCCTGGGGGAATGGGGCTTTTTCAAAGCCCTGTTCTCCCTGGCGTTCCCCCAAGAGCGCCGGCAGGCGTTCGAAGCACTGGAACGCGTGGGGATCGGCGCAAAGCTGTATGAACGCACATCTCGACTGTCGGGGGGAGAGCAACAGCGGGTGGCGCTGGCCCGCCTGCTGCTGCAGAATCCACGGGCGATCCTGGCCGACGAACCGGTGTCGTCGGTGGATCCGGCACGAGCCGAGGACATCGTGCGCCTGCTGGTGCAGGTAGCGGGCGAGGGGCAGCAGACGCTGGTGGCCAGCCTGCATTCAGTGCCGTTAGCGCTGGCGCACTTCCAACGGGTGATTGGCCTGCGGCTAGGAGAACTGGTGTTTGACCTTCCAGCCCACGCGGTACAACAGCACCACCTCGCTGACCTGTACGTCTTGGACCAGCAGACAGTTCCGCTGGTGGGCGAGGCCGTTGGCTGCTAGCGCCGGCAACGGCGGCCGGTTTGGGGCCGGAGCGCCGCTTCGCCATCGGGACCTTCCGGCCTTGGCTCACGGCCGCGGGGCGCTCACGGCACTGCTTTGCGCCGCGGTTCTCTGGGCCCTGCTGCGTGTGCCGTGGGGCGATGACCTGGTGCGCCCGGGCGGCGTGGTTATGGTGGGTCAGGTGCTCGGAGGCATGCTGAAGCCCGACCTTGCGCCCGAGGTGCTGGGAAAAGCGGCAGCCGCTGCCTGGCAGACCGTGGCGTACGGGGTAACGGGTATGACCGTAGCGTTAGCCCTGGCACTCCCGCTGGGGGCCCTGGCGTCTGGAACGCTGGTCCACAACCCCATGCTGCGGCGGGTGACCATAGTGCTGGCGCGGGGCAGCCTGGGCCTGCTGCGAGCGATTCACGAGCTGGTGTGGGCGTGGCTGTTCGTCGCGGCGCTGGGCCTTTCGCCGGTTGCCGCAATCGCGGCGTTGGCCATCCCCTACGCCGGCATCCTCGGACGCATCTACGCCGACCTGTTGAACGACGTTCCACCGTAGCCGGTGGCCGCACTGCAGACAACCGGCGCCCGCCTTGTCACCACCTTCCTCTACGCCCGCATACCCCTGGCGCTGCCCGATATGATCTCCTACACCTTCTACCGGTTCGAATGCGGTCTGCGGTCGGCAGCGATCCTCAGCTTCGTCGGCCTTGGCGGCTGGGGTTTCAGATCCAGATAGCGCTGGACGACCTGCTGTTCAGCCGGGTTGCCACCTGCCTGCTGGTGCTGGTGGCGCTCATTCTCGCGGTGGACACTTGGAGCAGCCACGTCCGGCGCAGGCTCACCCAGTGAACGTTGTGGCCGCTCCGGCCGTTGGTACACCGGTCCCGTCCCAAGCGAGCGGTTTCCTGCGGGTATCGCTTGGCGTTACGGCGGCGCTGGTGGCCGCTAGCTGGTGGTTCATCCTGGCGGGCGGCGGGCAGGCGGGCACCGGGGCGGGTGGTGACAGCTTCGAGCAAGCGCTGCGCTTCTTGCGGGGGTTTGTCGGCTTGGCGGAGGATGGCACGATCGCGCGTACCCGTTCGGGGGAAGCGCTGGTCCCGGCTTACCTGCAATGGGACCGCTGGGTTGTCATGGTCCGCTTGGCCATCGAGACACTCGCCATGAGCGTGCTGGCGATTGCGCTGGCCGGCGTCGGCATGTTACGTACGGTGCTCCCGGCGGCACGCACCGCCGCGACCGGGGTGTTGCTGCTGGGCAGGCCCACCTGGGCTGGCCGCGTCGGTACTGGTTGGTGCGTGCAGTGTACATCTTGACCAGGGGCATTCCGGAGTTGGTGTGGGCCATGCTGCTGCTGTTCGTGTTCGCTCCCGGTATGTTGCCAGGCGCACTGGCCCTGGGTATCCATAACCTGGGGATCGTCGGCAGGCTGTGCGCCGAGGTGGTTGAAGACCTCAATCCTCGCCCTATTCAAGCGCTGCGTACCAGCGGCGCCACCTCCGCCCAGGTGGTGCTGTACGGCGTGCTGCCTCAGGTGCTGCCACAGTTCTTGACGTGTGTAGTGTACCGGTGGGAAGTCATCATCCGCACGACAATCGTGGTGGGCTTCGTGAGCGCCGGGGGCCTGGGCCGCGAGTTCCGGCTGGCTATGAGCTACTTTCACTACACCGATATCGCGCTGATCTTGCTGGTGTATGTGCTGTTAGTCATCGCCGTCAATCTCATCGGCGCCGGGCTGCGACGGCTGGCAGTTTGAGCGCCGTGCGTAGGACTTCCGGCTTAATGAGGTCATCGCTAGGGCGCTGAGAAGTTAGCAGCCTTGGGAGGAGCGATGGCTTCTCCCACCCGCCCACCCCTGGGGGTCTCGAAGTGGGGGACACCCCCACACCTCTGCCTGCGGGGACTCGCCGTCCCCTCAGGATTCCCCTGCCCAGGCGATGTCCATTAGTGCAACGTGGTGGTGCTGCGTGGCTTTGGCCCGCCGAGCCTAAGGCTAACCCACCGAGTCTGAGGTCTCACCGCCGTGCTAGGCCCACACCGGTGCGATAGGGCCGGTGGTACACTCACGGGGCGTATGAGCACTCCGCCGCCGCCATCCACACCTCAGCCAGGCCACGGCCTGCTGGGCCTGCCCCATCGGCTGGGCCGCGTGTTCTACGGCTGGTGGATTGTGGCCGTGTGTTTCGTGGGCTACTTCATGATCGGCGGCCTCTACAGCCACGGGCTGGCCGTGTACTTTCTGCCCCTGACCCGCGACCTGGGCCTATCGCGTGGCCAGCTCTCGTTTGCGTTCACCATGCGCGCCTTCGAGGGTGGGGTGGACGGGCCGATCGTCGGTTATCTGGTAGACCGCTTTGGCCCCCGGTTCATGATGCGGGCCGGCGTCACGCTGGCGGGCCTTGGCTTCGTGCTGTTGGCCACCACACAAGAGTTCGTGAGCTTCTTGCTGGTGTTCGTCGGCCTGCTGGGTGTCGGGGTATCGGCAGGCATCCATCATGCCTGTCTGGCCATCATGAATCAGTGGTTCGCCCGCCACCGTGCGATGGCCATGACCATCGGCTTCCTTGGCGGCGAGTTCGGCGGCGCGCTGCTCACGCCTTTGGTCGCACTGATGGTGTTGAACCAGGGTTGGCGGGAAGCGGCGCTTTGGTCTGGCCTGCTCATCCCAGCCGTCATCCTGCCCTGCACGTTGCTGTTACACAACAATCCCGAGGCTATCGGACTGCGGCGGGACGGCGACGCAGAGCCGCCGGTGGAGGCATCCCGCCCCAAGGTTGCACCTGCAAGCCACGACTTCACGGTGAAGCAGGCGCTGCACACCATGCCGTTCTGGCGAATGGCGATTGCGGTTGGCGTGCGGCTGTTTGGCAAGTCGGCGTTGCAGATCCACTTCGTACCGTTGTTGGTCTGGAAGGGCCTGGGCGAGCAGGATGCCGGGGTGATGGTGGCGGTGCTGGCACTGGGACAAGTACCGGCCCGGCTGGTGGGCGCCTGGCTTGGTGATCGCTGGTCGATGACCCGGGTGCCTGCATTGGCTGCGCTGGGCGGTGTGGGCGCGGTGGCGGTGCTGCTGTTCGGGCCGCAAGACAGCGCCTGGGTGGGGGTGCTGTTCGCGTTGCTGTTTGCCTGCGGCGAGGGTGGGAACTTGGTGGCCTGGGGACTGATCGGCGACTACTATGGGCGTCGCAATTACGCCACGCTGCGGGGCATGGTGAACCTCATCTCCAGTCCGCTGTCGCTGCCGGCGGCCACATGGATGGGGTGGGTGTTCGACAACACCGGCAGCTACTCGGGCGCGCTGATTCCGGTTGCCGTCGGGTATACCCTGTCGTTCCTGTTGTACACCGGGCTAAAACGCCCCTCGCCGGTGGGTGCATCGGCCGAGCCGGTTTCTGGCAGTTAGTCCTTACGCAGACATAAGTGTTTTCGGGCGCTCACGGCCAGCCCCCGTTACCACTCGTGCGATTGTGCCTTGGCGCGGCAAAGCCCCCGGGGAATCCCCGAGGGCTTTGCCTGAACGCTACGGATGGCAGCCTAACGAGCGGCCTTGATGTTCTCCACGTGGGTCCAGCTGCCCGTGGCTGAACCCGGGAAGGTCCATCCGGCCACGATTTTCGGGTCGACGACAGCTTCAATAGGGAGCCAGAACAGCGGGACTTCTTTGTGTTGCATAAAGATGATCTCGCCGGCCTGACGCCACAACTCATCCTGTCGCTTCGTGTCCAGCGTGTTGCCAATCTGCTCCAGTATCTTGTTGCTTTCGGGCAGCTCGGCACCGCCGGTACGGGAGCCTTGGGTGCTTCCATAGGTGGTCACGCCCGTCCATTGGTCGGACCCTGTTCCGTTGACCTGCAGGTGGTTCGGGAAGCTCCAGGAACGCTGGAGGGGTGTCAACTGCGCGGGATCGACAGGCAGGAGGACGGCGTTAATCCCGACGGCGCGGTACATGGCGGCGACCGCCTCTACCATGTCCTCGGCGCCGGAGTACCCATACGCCTTTGAGATCACCAAGTTTGTGGTCAGCGGTTTACCGGGGCCATAGCCGGCCTCGGCAATCAGCTTCTTGGCTGCCTCAACGTCGTATCCGTACTCATCCTGGTAGCGCTTTTCCCAGGTTGGGTCCCAGCCCAGGCGCGTCGCGCTAAAGTGGGTGAGGTGCATGAGCTTGCCCTGCCCGCCAAAGAACGCTTTGTTCAGCGCGTCGCGATCGATGGCCTTGCTGAGCGCCTTGCGGATACGTACGTCCATCATCGGGCTGTCGGGGAACATCCAGCCCTTCGAGGCGTCGGGCGTGGGTGTTCGTTCCGTGCGGTCGTTCAGGTAGACGCCCATGATATGGAACGAGGTACGCAACGATGGGTCGCGCGCAAGCACACCTGTGTAGCCCCGCTGTTTGGCTTGCTGGCGAAGGTCTTGCGGGAGGTCCGCCATGTGAACCTCTCCGGCGATCAGCGCCGCCAAACGGGTTGACGGCTCCTTGACGAAGCGGAACTCGAACTCGGGAAAGTCCGGCGTGGCGCGCCAGTGTTTGCCGGCGGTGCGCTGGTAGCGCAGGTACTGGCCCTGCTTGCGGGCCATGTACTGGTAGGGGCCGGTGCCGGCGATGGGGCCGCGCTCTAGGTCGATTGCCGGTCCGTTTTTGTCGAAGTCGGCCTTGCTGAAGATCTCGAAACCGCCCCGGAAGCGGGAGATGCTGGTGAGGGCGTTGCCATCGGCTCGCTTGAACTTCACCAACGCCGCATAATCACCCTGAGGTTCAATGCTGTCGAGCACCAGCCGCCAAAATGGGGAGGCGCCGGCCAGTGAGTCTTCCTTCACGATTTCCCCGGAGGTGGGCAGCAGGTCTTTGGCGGTAAACTCGCCGAAGCCGTTGTGGAACTGCACCCCTTTCCGCAGGTTGAACAGGAACGACTTCCCGTCGGACTGGAGGGTCCAGTCGGTGGCGAGTTCGGGCACCATTTTGCCCTCGTCCTCTTTCATGCCAATCAAGTACTCGTAAATCGGTTTGAGTTGCCAGTTGTCCGGGGCGCTTTGATGCCGTCCCTCGTTGCCCTCGCGGGCGGGCGGCTCCACCGTCATCACTACCCGGTCTACCTTGGGTCTCACCGGGCCTTCATCGGCGGGGCTGGAAGGGCCGGTGGGCGCTGCCGGGCTGGCGCAGGCCACCGATACCAGCGCTGAAGCAGCGATAAGGACGCCAGCCAATCGTATGCGTAGATGCCGCTGCAGCTGCATGGTTCTCCTTAGAAACTCATTGTCGGCCATCGTGTGTGCCACCAGAAAGCAAACGCACCGGAGGGTTGCCTCCGGTGCGTTTCTTGGGGCGGTACTAACGGGCGCCGGCGCGAATAATCGGGTCTGCCAGCTCTACAAACGATGCGCCCTCGTCGGCCAAGAAGCCGGCTGAACGCACCGTGAGCAGTTCACCGTGTGTAGCAGCGTAGGGCTCCCGACCCGCCTGCAGATCGCGAGCGAGCCTCATCAAGAGCCGCCGCATCATGATGATGGCAGTATCAGCGCTGCCCAGATGCTCCACGGTGCGATTGTAGATCGCGCCCATGGTCTCCTGGATGCCGCGGTCCTGGATCGAGCCGTTGGTGATGCCGGTGTAGGTCTTGTTCTTCTGGTCCTCGCGGTCAATCTCATAGTCGTTTTCCCGGCTTTGGCGGGGGCGATGCTTGTCGTTCTCCTGCTTCGGCACGTAGTGGGCATTGTGCCCCGGGTTCACGCCGAAGTCACTCATGGGCCGACTGGGGTGCCAAGAGTAGGTGATGAGCCAGCAGTTCTCGTCGTCGATGGGCACCCAACCGTGGCCGCTGAAGGGCCGGTCGACGTTGGGGGTGCCGGGAATGACGGTGTAGAACGGTAGCGAGAACGGCGTGACGCGCCAGTAGTCCCGCTTCTCCTCCACCCGCCGGCGGGCGCCGATCATCAGGCCGAAGTCAGTTTCGGCCACCCGGAACTCGGGCGCCTTGTCGCTTGCCATCATGACCCGGTAGCTATCGGTCTCGCCGCCACGGTGAGAGGCGACGGTGCTGTGGAGGAACGAGACGTGGCTGCTGTCGATGCCACCCTCGATGCCCTGCACGAAGTTGTTCTCTTGAATGTAGTGGGTCACTACTCGCTGGTTTGCCGGCACCAGCGTCCACTCGGGGCGTGGCAGCGTCGGTTTTGCCTCCAGTGGGCCCATGTAGATCCACACGACACCGCCGGCCTCTTCGGTTGGGTAGGCGGCGGCCTTGATCTTGTGCTTGAAGTTGCTTTCCGCGGGCTCGTTGGGCATGTCAACGCACTGGCCCTCGTTGTCGAACTTCCAGCCGTGGTACACGCAGCGCAGGCCGTTCTCTTCGTTGCGGCCGAAGAACAGGCTGGCGCCGCGGTGCGGGCAGGAGTTTTGCATCACGCCCACCGACCCATCGGTGTTACGCCATGCCACCAGGTCTTCATTCAACAAGCGCACGCGGACGGGGGCGCAGTCGGGCTCCGGCAGTTCGGAGCTGATGATTGCCGGCATCCAGAACCGGCGCATGAGGGTACCCATAGGGGTGCCGGGTCCCACCCGACACAGATACTCGTTATCGGCAGCCGTCAACATCGGAAACCTCCTGTGATGACTAGCACGGCGCGAAGAACCTTAACAAGGTCGTTCGTTAAGCGTTTTCTCGCGAAGTGCGCGTTTGTAGATGCAAGCATCATACGCCCATTCTCGTGAATTGGCATCGGCCCAAATGGTGAGGAGTTGCAGGGGTGATCGGATGCGTTTGTGAAGTTGACACCGGTCGGCGTGACTCATAGACTCCGGTGGAAGCGTGGCATAGCAATCTGCTACTACCTAACAGCACGTACTAAGGAGACGGCATGCGCCATCGCCCCTTGGGCAACACAGGCCTCCAGCTATCAGAAGTCGCATTCGGCTGCGGCGACAACGCCGGGTTGATGATCGCCGGCTCGGCGCAAGAGCAGGCTGCGGCAGTAGCCCACGCCGTGGGACTCGGCATCACCTACTTCGACACCGCCGCCGGCTATGGCACCACGCAATCTGAGACCAACTTGGGGCCCGCTCTCAAAGCGGCCAAGGCTCACCCCATCATCTGCACCAAGGTGGAAGTGACCCCTGAACAGACCGGGGACGTTGCCCAAGCAGTCATCGATTCGGTGGAGGCGAGCCTCAAGCGACTGCAACTTGAGATGGTCGACATCGTTGAGATACACAACAGTCCGGTGCACCAGCG
>SHYE01000087.1 GCA_009692935.1 Dehalococcoidia bacterium
GTTCCGCCCTCGGCCGGACTGACCGCAACCCCAGCCCCTGTCCCAGCGGTCACTGCCGGCCCGGCAGCGGTGAACGACAAGTACACGCTGCTGTACCGCGCTGGGCGCGAGACCTGGCTCGCCGATCTGCGCGGCGGCAGAAGCCGGTTTCCGCTTACCGCATGTTTGGGGGCCCCTGAGCTGGTGTGGTCGCCCACCGGCGACCATCTGGCCTGCGGTGCGGGATCGGGCCGGCAGCCGGGCAAGTTGACAATCGTGCGGTCTGACGGCGTCGCGCTGTGGTCGCACGACGGCGTCCGAAGGGTGGTGTGGTCGCCGACCGGCCAGCACCTCGCGGTAGAGGCGCCCTCGGCGGCGCCAGACCCAGCTACGGTTTACAAGCTTTTGGACGTCACCGGACAGCAGGTGACGGAACTCTCAGGGATGACCAGCGAGCCGCTGTTGCACGCCCGACGGGTGGCCGGCACAGCCCCCCTGTGGTCGCCGGATGGTCAGCGGTTCGCCTTCCGCAACGCCACGGGGGGAGTCGCCGTGTATACCTTGGCGTCAGGTCAGGTGCAGGCGGTGGCCGCCGGACAATCGTTTCCGCTGGGATGGGGAGCTGGTCGCACCCTGTTGGTAGCCGCCAACGCCCGCCAAGCGCCAATGGTAACGGAGTACGAAGTGTACCTGCACCACGTTGCGACCGGCGCCCGAGAGCGCCTGCCGGACCTTGACCAGACTGCAGGCCTGTGGCTGACACCCGACGGGCAGCACGTGATTTTCGCGCCGATGTTCGGGCCGCAGCGCCTCGGCATCAGCGCGCTCAACCTGGCCAGTAAGCAAGTACGCCCACCGTCGTCCCCCTATGCAATCAGCTTTGGCGGTGAGCATATTCCCCTGGCCCTGCTTCGGATTTCCAGCGACAGCCGGACCGTGTACTGGTACGACTTCGACCAGACCAAGACCCTCTACAAGGCCGACATCGCAACCGGGCAAACGACAACCTTGTGGAAACCACCGGAACAGGGCGTCAACTTCTCACCCGACGGCCGGAAGGTGGCCTACTCCGGAAGAGCCGGCTCGGGACCGTACCTGCCGTACGTGGCTGACATCGAACAGCACGCGCCGGTAGCATTGGCGGCCGAGGCCGAATTCATCGCCTGGCGGGTGCTGCCGTAGGCCGGTTCGGGGCGCGTACGGCAACCTCGCGTCCGTGAGAGTAGAGCGTGTTGAGCAACCCACAGCGTCCCGTTGCCCTAAGCTCGGCGCCGGCAACGGTGGGGTGGTTCGACGGGGTCACCACGAACGGATCGGCGACGTTAGGCGACGCTGCAAGACTCTGGAGCGCCTGCCACTCCATGGCCGCATTTGACATAGCGCACACAGGGGTATATAACGCGACTATGGGTGCGTCGAGACGGTCTCGGCGGCCAAACATGACGGCACGCCTAGCACAAGGAGCCACGATGCTCAGTCCAGCCGATAACGAGATCATGTGCCGGGTGGGCCCCGGTACCCCTATGGGCAACCTGCTGCGAGAGTACTGGATGCCGGCGCTGCCCTCGAAGGAACTGCCGGAGCCCGATTGCGCGCCGAAGAAGGTGCGGCTGCTGGGCGAGGATTTGGTGGCGTACCGGACCACCAGTGGCTTGGTGGGCCTGATGGCCACCAGCTGCCCGCATCGCGGCGCCAGCTTGTTCTTTGGCCGCAACGAGGAGGAGGGCCTCCGCTGCGTGTATCACGGCTGGAAGTTCGACGTTGACGGCAACTGCGTCGACATGCCGAACGAGCCCGCCGAGAGCAACTTCAAGCACAAGATCAAGGGCACGGCCTACCCCACCTGGGAAAAGAACGGCCTGATCTGGGCCTATATGGGCAAGCTGGCCACGCCGCCTGCCATCCCCGCCTTCGAGTTCAACATGTTGTCCGAGGAGTACTGCTTCGAGCCGACCATGATGCTGGAGCAGAACAACTGGATCCAGGGCGTCGAGGGCGATATCGACACCTCGCATATCGACTTCCTGCACGCCCGCCTCAAGCTAAACGAAGGCGATCCGCAGGTCGGACGTCCCGGCGTTCGGGGCTTCTTCAACCGCGATAGGGCCCCCAAGTTGGAGATTGTGCCCACCGACTACGGCGCCTTCTACTGTGGCCGCCGTGACTGGCACGAAGGCCAGAAGATGCACTACTACCGCATCACCCAGTACATGCTGCCGTTCTGGACCATGATCGCGGCCGGCGCCCCCAACCGCCTGAGCGCCCGTGCGTGGGTGCCAATCGATGACGAGACCACCCTGCTGTACAACCTGGGCGTCAGCCTCGATGGGCCCATTCCGCCGGAGAAGCGGGCCGGGATACCGGCCGCCGACATGGTGGGCGGCTTCGTGGACGACAAGGGCAACCCCAAGAAACGGTACCTGTTCAAGGCAAACCGCGATAACGACTACATGATCGATTACGAGGCACAGAAGACCAAGATGTTCTCGGGCATCCCCTTTGCCGGGAACCTGCAGGACATCGCCATGACCGAGAGCATGGGCGTCATTTACCAGCGGCACCAGGAGCACCTGGGCACGTCGGACGGTATGGTGATTTGGGTGCGGCGTGCGCTGTTGCGAGCCGCCAAGACCTACCGCGACACTGGCGAGTTGCCGCCCACCACCAGCGACCCCAACCTGTACCGCGTCCGGTCTGCGTCGGTGGTGCTGCCCGATGGTCACGACTGGGTGAAGGAGACCGCTGCGGCCCGCAGCTCCGACTCTGGACAGCCGGTAGCGTACATTATTCCCCGTTAGGTAGCGCGCAGCATCCGACGAACGCCGCCCCCTACGGGGCGGCGTTCTGGCGCTCACGACTCGCCGGTAAGATCTGCCGCTGCCAGGGGCCGGTAGACCGGGCCGGCCTGGGTGAGGGTGCTGTGATAGAGCACGACTCTGCCCACCAGCGCGGGCGGGGCACCAGTAAGCACCGGGGGATGCTGCAGCATGCGCCGAAGCGAGCCGAGGTCATCGGGGGGGATGGCGTCTCGGACCCGGCCGAGCGTGGGGTGGGCCACGAACCTTCGGGTCTCAGGTGCGAAGCCCAGCTCCTCAAGACCCGCATCGAGGGTCTGATGCAACTGCTGCAGCCGTGAGAGGTCGCCTCCCAGGCCCACCCAAATGACCCGCGGACGGAGCGGATCGGGGAAACAGCCCACGGTGGTGAGGGGCAACCGCAGTGGACCGGCCGACGTTGCAGCCTGCTCGACCAGCGCCGCAAGTGCCGGCGCCTGGGCTTTCGGAACGTCCCCGAGGAACTTCAGCGTGAGGTGCATGCCCTCGGCATCGACCCACCGGATCGCGCCTGGTGCGGCGTTCTCCATCCGGCGCTGCAAAGCCAGCAAGTACCGCTGCACCGGCTCCGGCATCGGCAGGGCGACGAACGCCCGTAGCGTATCACCGGCCATCGCCCAGCCTCAGCAGCGCTCCAGCGTTGCCACCTAGGATGGCTTCGATGGCGGTTGCGTCCAGCGGCAGTTGCTGCATGCGTTCGACGGATGGGCGTTGGGCTTGCAGGGGGAAATCGCTGGCGAACAGGACGCGCTCAATACCAATCGTCTCGGACAACGCAGCGAAGACCTGGGGCCTATAAAGCAGCGGCCATGCGGCCGTGTCGACGAACACGTTCCTGAGCGCCGCTCGCACTTCCGGCATAGCAGCGTAGAACGGTAGCCCGCCACCGAGGTGGGCCAGTACCCAGGTCAGGCCGGGGAAGTGCCGCACCAGCGCCAGCAGCTCCGCCGGGTACATGGCGCCCTTGCCTGGATACAGGTGGCCAACCGGCTCCGAGGCGTGTACCAGGAGGGGTGTTCCGGACGTACCGGCTACGAATGCAACCTTGGCTAAGCACTCCCAGCGGCCGGAATAGCCCTGACCATCGGGGCGCAGTTCGCCGAACCCCCTGCCACCCGCCGCGACGCAGCGCTCTGCCTCATCACCCGCAGCTTCGGCACTGGTGCTGGGGCTGAGGGTGCAATAGGCCACCAGCCGGTCAGGGTAGCGAGTGGCCGCCTCCAACAACACGTCGTTGTGGCGGCGGCAGGCTTCGGGATCCGTCCAAGCGAAACCTTGCATCACCGACACGTCGATGCTGGCAGTGTCCATGCTGTGCAGCAAGTCCTCGGCGGTGGCTATGCGCGCTTTGGGGCTTTGATAGAGTTCGGCGAAGGTGGCGTCGCTCGCCAGCCACCGGCTACGATCTGCCTTGATCTCGGGTGGGAACACATGCACGTGGAAGTCGATGATCACAGTTGCGCCTCAGCGAGGCCGGCGAGCCGGGCCCCTTGACCAGGGATTCGGGGTGTTTACCCAAAGCAGCGCGCCCAGCAGCAGCGCGACGGCAGCCTCGGCCATGGCAAGGCCAAGTTGGGTGATGAAGCCCGCGGTGGGTAGCACGACTCCGGCGACGGTGAGCGGGAGGCCCCACGAGAGGAATGTCCATTCCCAACCTGCCAGCGGCCGCACCCCCTGTTCCACGGCATGGAACGCGGTCACGGCGTACCAGTTCCAGACCAGACCGAGGAGCACCGACAGGACGGCTCCCACCCCTAAGCCGGACCGGCGGCGGCCCATGACGAACAACCGGACCCACCAGACTGCGATGAGCAGGAACAGCACGAAGAGGCTGAGTTCCACCGCCACCCAGCGCCAAACGGGCCCCTCTGCGCCACCTGACAGCGGAACCACGCTAGCGTAGATCACGAGTGAGAGGGTGGTGAGCGCGCCGGTCAGCCAAGCCGCCAGGGCAGCGTTGAGGTCCAAGCCTCAAGCTACCCGGTCTGCCAGCTGGCGCAACCGAGAGCGAGCATCTGCGCCGAACGCCCGGAAGTGGCTAAAGCAGAGCGTCTCGAAATCGACTGCGGCCAAGCGTTGGATGGACGCTCGCACCGCCGGCATGTCTGCAGTGAAGAGGGCATTCGGCAGATCGAGGTTGCCAAACCAGTCCTGCAGGGCATCGCCAACAAACAGCATTCCTCGTTCCGGCAGGTGGAAACAGACGCTGCCAGGCGTGTGGCCGGGCGTATGAATCACGCTGATACCCCCGGCCACGTTGACCACTACCCCATCCTCCAGCAGAAGGTCCACGGTAGCGGGGTGGGGGGTTACGGCCTTCGCCAGCTCTCCGAGCATGGGAGACAGCGGGGAGGAGGTGAAGGGGTTGGGAAAGGGCGCGTCGCCGCGTATGGCAGGCGCTTCGCTGGGAGGAGCACCCACAAGTGCACCAGTCAGTACCTGCAAGCGGTGCAGTCCGCCGATGTGGTCGGGATGATAGTGCGATACCAGGATGTGGCTGACCTGTTCCGGATGCATGCCTGGAGCTTCGAGAAACGCCTGTACCCGCGTCGCAGTGATGCGGGACCCCGCGTCGAGTACGACCGCTTGGTCACCATCCATGACGATCGTCACGGCGACGTTTAGGACGGAGATCTGGAATATCCCGGGGGCGACTTCTCTGACCCGACGCATAGTCCCTCCAAGCCGGCTGACCGCTCCCGTTGCTCACCCAGCAGGTCATTGACGAATTGACGGGCAGTGCGGCCCGAGAAGCCGTTCTGCCACTGCGCCCACACCAGCGCCCGGCGGCGCAGTTCGTCGTCGGGCAGGTCGATACCCTCTTGGCTGGCGATGGCCCGCACGATGGCCAGGTAGCGGGGCTGCTCGGGCGAGAGAAAGGCCACACGGATGCCGAAGCGTTCTGCCAGCGAGACTTTCTCTTGCGCGGTGTCGTGCGGGTGCACCTCATCGTCGCCGGGGCGGCTGCGGTCACTGAACTGCTCTCGCACCAGGTGGCGCCGGTTGCTGGTGGCGTAAATCAGCAGGTTCTCGGGCCGAGCCTGCACCCCGCCCTCCAGCAACGCTTTCAGCGCCTTGTATTCGGTCTCGTTCTCCTCGAACGAGAGGTCGTCGACGAACAGGATGAACCGTTGCCGGCGGCCGCGCACCGTTTTAGCAATGTACGGGAAGTCGGTCAGGCCTTCCTTGCTTACCTCGATGATCCTGAGGCCCTGGCCGGCGTACTCGTTCACTAACGCCTTCACCAGACTCGACTTACCGGTACCGGCGTCGCCGTACAGCAGCACGTTGTTGCCTGGGGCCCCCAGCACGAAGCGCACCGTGTTGCTCAGCACCAGCTCCCGCTCGCTCTCATAAGCAACCAAGCTCTGCAAGCGGATCGCGTCGGGGCTGGGTACCGGCTCAAGGCCACCCTCGGCGCTCGGATGCGTCACCCAGCGGAACGCCGTGTAGCGCGCGAAGTCGCCGCAGCCATTGGCCGCGAAGTGCGCCGCGAGGTCTGGGGCCAGCTCGCCCCACTCGGCCGTGGTCGCCAAACGCCAGGCCAGCGTGGCTTGCGCCGAGACATAGGGACCGTCAGTCGTGGGAAGCACCCAACCGTCTTCTAGCTCCAACGCCAATGGACCGGCCCGTTGAATGAGCAAAGCCCGCAGCCGGTGCAGTGAGAGCCCGTATGCCTGCCGCAGCGTGCGGAGTTCGGCGGCGGCTTGCGCCAGGAGACTCACTGGAAGCTCCGCCGGGTCGGTCGCCTCGGCGGTGAGGCTGAAGATGTTCTCGTCCCACAGCACTCGCTGTAGCAGGTGTTCCTGCCAGGCGTCGCCGACGGCGCCAGCATTTTCTCCGAGTAGCGCGTTCTGGAATAGGCTAAAGCGCTCTAACAGCTCGGGAAGCGCGCCGCTAGTGGGCTGCGCCATCAGGTCGACCAGGCTCCAGAACTGCTCACCGGCCGGGCCGGAGAACGCGCCTCGGAACAGAACCAGCGTGCGGAGGCGAAGGGCGAGGGTAGAGAGTGAGACGGCGGGTGGTGTGGTGACTTCCATAGCGGAGTCAGTATAACAAAGGGGATGGTATCTCTAGCAGCGCGGTACCTGGCCGCCCAACGCGCTGGTTCCGGTGACAACCTCATGGCGAGATCGTGCTGCCTTCGATATCTGATGACCGCTCCACGGCACCCTGCTGCCACACCGATGCCAGCTTGCGGAGGCAGTTAGCGAACTCGTAACAACTCTGATTGCAGGTCTGTCGCTGCCGCACGTACGATTAAGCCATCCGAAGTCCACGGAGGCTATCCGATGAACCCGCTGACGCCGCAAGAAGAGTACGTGATTGTGCACAAGGGCACCGAGCGCCCTTACACCGGGGAGTACGATGACTTCTTTGTCGAAGGCACGTACCACTGCCGGCGTTGTGATGCGCCGCTGTATGTGTCGGACACCAAGTTCCACTCGGGATGCGGCTGGCCCAGCTTCGACCAAGAGGTGACCGGCGCCGTGAAGCATCTGCCCGACCCTGATGGCATGCGCACCGAGATCGAGTGTGCGGCGTGTGGCGGACACCTGGGCCATGTGTTTATGGGCGAGGGCTTCACCGCGAAGAACGCGCGGCACTGCGTGAACTCGATATCGTTGCGGTTTGTGCCGAAGACGGGCTGACGCTGCAAGCCCAAGGCGCAGGGGACGGCCAATGTGCCTAGCGTGGGGTGTGTTGCCGCCCCGGCCTAATCCGTCTGTGAACTCGATGCAGTGACGGGCCGCTGCCCCCACACCTTTCGGGCGGCGGTGGTGTAGGATGGGGACACGCTCGCTGCCCCGGCAGTCAGTCATCATCCCCATTGGAGGACCGTTTGGCAGAGTTTGTACGTGCCGCCGCTTTGAATGAGCTTGAACCGAATCAGTTGAAGGGCATGAAGCTGAACAACCGCTACGTGGCTGTGGTGAAGATCGGCGAGGAGGTGTTCGCCTTCGAGGACAACTGCAGCCATGCCGCATGCAGCATCTCGCCGGGCGAGGTGGAGGACTACATCGCGCCGTGTTACTGCCACGGTGCGCTGTTTGACGTGCGCACTGGTGGCGTGGTGCAGGGGCCCGCGGGCCGGCCACTCCCGGTGTTCGCGGTGAAGGTGGAGGGCGACGAGGTATTCGTGGAACTATAGCGGCGCCCGCCGCGAACGTTCGGGCTGCGACGCCTTGGACCGCACGTTGGAGATAACGTCGATCAGCAGGTCCCAGGAGGACATCCCATGGCAGCATCCCTGAGTGCGAAGGCAAGCGAACTGTTCAACGAGCCGAACCTGGTGCACTTGGCCACCTTGATGGCCGATGGTTCATCGCAGGTGTCGCCGGTGTGGGTGGAGTATGACAACGGCTCCATCCTGATCAACACTGCCTTAGGACGAATCAAGCCCAAGAACCTTGACCGTGATAAGCGAGTGGCCTTGAGTCTGGTGGACCGTAACAACGCTTACCGGGCTGTGATAGTACGCGGATCGGTGGTCGAGATGACGGAGACGGGTGCTGACGCCCACATCGACAAGTTAGCCAAGAAGTACCTGGGAGTGGATAGCTACCCGGGGCGCTCGGCGATCGAGAAGCGGGTGATCGTCCGTATTCAGCCGGAACGGGTGAGCGAGATGGGGCTGGACTAGGAACACACGCGGTAGGCCGGCGGGCGTGGCGGCACCAGGGGGGCAACTGCGCCGGTCGCTTGGGATGGTCGAAGCGACACTTTCCGGTGTCGGGATCATCTGAGCTGCTGGCGTCTACACACTTATCGGACCCGCGAGTTCCCTGGCAGGGAACGCCCTCTGGTTGGCGTTCACGCTCGTCGGCATCGCCGCCATCTTGAGTGGGCAGCCTACGCGCTGCTAGGACCGGTACGGGCCCGGAACGCCCCTGAGTTCCAGTACGTGAGCATGGCTTTCGGCACCCGTCTGGGCTTTGTTGCCGGATGGTTGATGCTGACCATCAACGTTCGGGGAGCCGGCGCAGTGAGTCTCGGCTTCGCCGGGTACTTGAACCACCTGACCGGCATGCCTGGGTGGCCCGGCAGCGGGCTGCTGCTGGCGGTAAGCACCGCAGTTGCCTTGCTTGGAACGTCGCCCTTGGTGCGATTGGCAGGCGGAGTCACGGTTGCCGAGGCTGCGAGGCTCATCTCCATCGGCATCGTTGGTGCGCCCTCCATGCCCGGGGCTAACCTCACCACTATGCCCAACGGATTCGCAGGGGTCACGGCCGCGGCCGCGCTGGTGTTCTTCCCCTACATCGGATTTGGTCAGGTCGGCAACCTGGCGGAGGAGATGTGTGACCCGAAACGCGATCTCCCCCGGAGCGATGTATCACTCGGTGGGGATACCGGGCTTATCTATGTCTCCACGGCTCTTGCGGCCGCCGCAGTGGTGGAATGGGAGGCGTTGAGTCTCTCTGAGGCGCCACTCGCCCTGGTAGCAGTCGT
>SHYE01000088.1 GCA_009692935.1 Dehalococcoidia bacterium
AGGATGTTCAGCGGTGCGGTGCTGTAGTAGCGCACACCATTGGCCACACTATCGTGGATAGTGACCACCAGATCGCCGGGCTGATACTGGCGCTGGAGGGTCGTCACCGCCGTCCGAAAGTCCTCTTTGAAGCGAGCGCCCTCGAAGGCGGCCGGCCACCAGCGCAGCCCGTTGCCCGCGGCGAACACTAGCAGCAGTGCCACGCCACCCAACCAAAAGCGCCGATGAAAGTTAGCCGCCGCCAACCCGGCCCAGGCCAGGTAGTAGAACGGCAGGGTAAGAACCAGATAGCGCGACGCGAATAACGGCGCGCCCAACGCAACCATCGCGGCCACAAGGGTCAGCGGCCCGCCGAGGCCCAAGCCGATGAACAGCAGGCCTCGCCCTCTGGCTTGCGGCCATCGCCACGCCAGCACTGCTA
Organism: Dehalococcoidia bacterium; assembly: GCA_009692935.1. GTDB lineage: Bacteria > Chloroflexota > Dehalococcoidia > SHYD01 > SHYD01 > SHYE01. The sequence continues at coordinate 422 of SHYE01000088.1, forward strand.
TACCGGCCAAGGTCAGTGCGGCGAACAGCAACAGACCAAGATCTTGCCCCTCATCCTCGAACCACACGCCATAGTCTCTGGCCAAGAACGCGAACATCGTGGGCAGGTCACGGGGGCCGGTGAACTCGCGGGTCAGGGTCTCGGGGCGCTGCAGCGCATCCAGCCGCCGCAACGCCAGGGGCACATAGGGCAGCGTGAGTGCCGCGACAGCAACGAGCCAGGGCAGCAGATGCCGCCGCGAGCTGCGAAGCGCGATGAGAGCGTAGAGCGCGTGCCAGGGCACCACCAGCGCGCCAAAGACGTGCGTGCTCATCAACAGGGTGGTGGCCGCCACGTAGCCCAACCAGTAGCGCCAGCGGCCGGTCTCGATGCCGCGCAGCAGCAGGTAGCTGGTGACCAACGCGAGCGCCACCATCAGCGCGTACATCTTGTTCACCTGTGCGTAGAACAGCAGGTACGTGGAGGCGGCGCCAAGTACGGCTGCAGCCAGGCCCACGCGCTGGTCGAAGAGCTTGCGGCCAAGGGCGTACAACAACGGCACCGTAGCCACCCCCGGCAGCAGCGACAAGAACCGCAGGGCGAACTCCGACTGACCCGCGGCGGCGATCCACAGGCGCACCAGCACCATGTACCCGGGGCCGTTATCGCCCGCGCCCAGCAGACGCTGCAGGACCGTACGCAGGTCGGCTAACGCATAGACCACCACATCGGCCTCGTCGATATCGAGGCTCTCGGCCGCCAGGTTGTGGACCCGCAGCACAAACGCCGCCAAGGTCAGCACCAACACCCCCAGGCCCCACCCGTGGACGGCCAGCAAGCCGAGCAGGCACGCCTTCGACGACAGCGATACCGCCGTGGTCGCAGCGGCCGCTTCTGTCGTAATCATCAGCCTAGCGGAGTCCCATACGGGCTACGGATACAGGCCCCGGGACGTCATCGCCTCCACCACGCGGGTGACCGCAAGCTGCATGGCCGCCTGCCGCAGGGTGACATTGCGCTCTGCTGCCGCGGCTGCGACGGCAGCGAACGCCTGCCGCATCCCCTGGGTCAAGCGTTCGTTCACCTCGGCCTCGGCCCAGAAGAAGCGCTGCAGATCCTGCACCCACTCCAGATAGGACACGAACACGCCGCCCGCATTCGCCAGGATATCGGGAACCACCATGATGCCGCGATCGAGCAGCACTAGGTCGGCATCGGGCGTGGTGGGGCCGTTTGCGCCCTCCACCACAATACGAGCCTGAATGCGAGGCGCGTTGGCCGCAGTAATCTGACCCTCTACCGCGGCGGGTACCAGCACGTCACAAGGCAGCTCCAGCAGCCCGGCCACCGTAACTGCGGCTGCGCCGGGAAAGCCGGCCAGGGCGCGGTGCTCCCGTTGATAGGCCGTCACCGCTGCGACATCAAGTCCCGCGGGGTTGTGCACGCCCGACTTACTGTCGCACATGCCCACCACCACGAAGCCCTCCGCCGCCATCAGCCGGGCGGCGATGCCCCCGACGTTGCCCATACCTTGCACCACAACCCGCAGGCCATCGGTCTGCAAGCCTGCGTGCCGGGCTGCCTCTTGGGCAGCGATCATCACCCCGCGCCCGGTGGCTTCGATGCGCCCCAGGGTACCGCCGAGGTGCACCGGCTTGCCGGTCACCACGGCCGGCGTGGTTACGCCATGCAGCACGCTGTAGGTATCCAGCATCCACGCCATCACCTGTCCATCGGTGTTCACATCGGGAGCTGGAATGTCGCGATCGGGGCCGATGAAGTCGCCGAGTTCATACGTGTAGCGGCGGGTCAGGCGTTCCAGCTCGCCACGGCTCAGTTGCTTCGGGTCGACGGTAATGCCGCCCTTGGCCCCGCCGTAGGGGGTATCCACCACAGCGCACTTCCAAGTCATCAGCATCGCCAGCCCGCGGACTTCGTCGGCGGTCACCGCGGGATGGTAGCGGATGCCGCCCTTGGTGGGGCCGCGTACGGCATTGTGCTGCATCCGGTGCCCGGTGAAGGTGCGCAGCGAGCCGTCGTCCATGCGTACCGGGATACTGACGGTGAGCTCGCGGCTACAGTGGCTTAGCAGCTCCACTATCCCAGGCTCAAGCCGGAGTGCTGCGCCAACGTCGCGAAGCTGCGTCACCGCGGTGTCGTATAGGTTGATGGTGGCGTTGGTCACGGGGTTCTCCTCAGGAAGTCAACCGCCGCCATTATACCAACGTGCATACTCAGCGCCGGGCAACGGAAAGGCGGCTCTGCACGAGCCGCCTTGGTCTATGACCAGCGCGCGGAAACTAACGCATGGTGAAAGAGAGACCGATCATGCCGCCAACCAACACCACGGTGATAATGGCGATGCGAACCACATCGTGCTTCACGTAGCCATAGTCGACGATCCGGGCGCTGGGGGCGACGTAGGCGCTGGGCCGCGACCGTTGGCGCGCCGCGGCAGCGGGTGTCGCTTCGCCGGCGGCATCCTCATCGTAATCGAATACTTGGGTGACTCCATTGCCAGCGGCTGATAGACGTGAACGCTGAGTGCGGGGCTTTCTGGCCATACAAAGGGCTCCTTGACGGGTCACTCGGATTATACCAGAATACGCGCGCCCTCCCGCCGCGTTTCCGGCGAGAGCTATCTTACAAGGCGAGGGTCATGATGTGGCAAGAACGCAATCCCCTGGGTAACGCCAAACAGGCAGCCGATCGGGGCGAAGTGGTGTTCAGCGAGGCCACCAACTTCACGGGAACCATCAGGTCTGACTCGCCTGTCTACATTTTCGGCCAGTTCGAGGGCGATATCGACACCACCGCCAGTGTGGTCATTGGCAAGAACGCCCGCGTGGTCGCCACCATACGGGCACACGACATCGGCGTCGCGGGGGCATTCGTCGGCACCATCACGGCCAGCGGCCACGTTGAGATCTACGCCGGTGGCCGGCTGTACGGCGATGTCTCAGCCAGCGGGCTGAAAATTGAGGACGGCGCCGTGTTCAGTGGCCAGAGCGTGATGCCCCAGAAGAACGACGACCCATTCCTGCTGGCCGCCTCTCACCAGCTACGCCTGGTGGAAGGCGTAGCCTAGCGAGACGCCTGAGGGCGCGCCCGCCATGCCGGGATGAAGGCCGGGCGGGGGAAACACCTCGACCCGAGCAGACCACGCGTGGCGCGCCACCCGCTGACCAGGCAACGCCGCGATTCCTGAGAGGTGCCGCGATCCTCGCCCGCTTTAGGCCTTGCTGATGCGTTGCACCACAGCGTTACCGGCCGCATCATACCCAATGTGAATGCCGCATTCCTTGGCGTCGGGATCAAGCTCCCACCACCAGCGGCCCGCGCGCGGGTCCTCGCCGGGGGCCACCGCTCGGGTGCAGGGGGCGCAGCCGATGCTGGGAAAGCCGACGTCGTGCAGCGGGTTGTAGGGCACATCGTTGGCGCGAATGTACTCCCATACTTGGTCGCTGCTCCACGCCGCCAAGGGGTTGAGCTTGAGCATGCCCCCGTGCACGTCGTCGATTTCGAAATGGGCGATGTCGGTTCGGGTGGTGCCTTGGTCGCGCCGCATGCCGGTAACCCAGGCGTCGAGGCCGGCGAGCGCGCGCGCCAGAGGCTCCACTTTGCGGACACCGCAGCATGCCTTCCGGTTGTCCATGCTTTGGTAGAAGGCATTGTAGCCCTGGGTCGATACAAAGCTGTCCAAGGCAGCCATGTCTGGGTAGTACACCCGAAGGTCGAGCTGGGGGTAGCGAGCGCGGGTAGCGTCGACCACGCCATAGGTCTCGGTGTGCAGGCGCAGGGTATCGAGCATGAGGACGGTGCCGTTAGGCTTCACGCGCGCCAGCATGTCGGCCAGTACCACGTCCTCGGCCCCAAAGCTGGAGGCCAGCCCGAACTGGATCTTCTGGGCAACCGCCCAAGCCAACAGCTCTTGCGGAGACGCTGCTGCGTACGCTCGGTTTAAGCCTTCCACAGCTACGGCTTCCCAGTGTTGTCCGGCCAATGCGCCCCCCTCAACCCGTTGTGATGCACTGATCTTGGGGGAAGCCTGTAAGCGGAGTCAAGAAGAGCACGGTCGTCCATGACCGTGCTCGGTGGCCCCAGCCCTTAGCGAGGGCTATGCGGTTAGACGGCTTCGGCGATCAGCCGATAGCCAACCCCGCGGACATTCTCGATGTAGGGGTGACCTGGACTCTCGCCTAAGTTTTTCCGGAGCCGGCGAATATAGACCGCGAGGACATTCTCATCGCCATACCAGTTCGGGCCCCACACCTCGCGGAAGATGGTGTCACGGTCCACAAGCTGTCCCGATGCCCGCATCAGCGTGTGCAGCAGCAGGAACTCCTTGTGGGTAACAGGAACGCCCTCGCCGTCAATCTGCAAGCGGTGGTTGGCGGTGTCCAGCGATAGGTCGCCGGAACTCACCGTGGGCGTGTCATGTGTCCGGTCCTCAAGGCGCCGCAAGTGCCCGTTTAGGCGGGCGAGCAGTTCAGCGTGGGCGATTGGGAGCTGGACGAAGTCGGCGATGCCACCATCGAACGCAGCAATCCGCTCAGCCTCGGTACGCGGGCCGGCAATCAGCATGATGAATGCGTCGGTCATGTCACGCAGCTGGCGGCACAGGCCAATCTCCGACGAACGATTCATAGCATGGGTGGACACGATGAGGACGTCGGCCCGCCGGCAGGCGTCGTCGCCCGAGGCAATGGCCGTGATCAGGCCGGGCTCGATCACCTTGCTCCTGTGAGCCTGGGACAATACGGCTTTCTCTAGCAGGGACCCCGTTGGTGCGTCGGCCGTGACTATGAACAAACGATGGTCAATCATCCCGCCTCCTTTCTTGTGGGTCCGGGCGCTGCCTGACGTCGTAGTGCAGTGCATAGTGCACTAGCGTACGGATTCAGGTTACAGCGCCTGTCCCCACTCGCAGAAAACACGATCCCCGAAGCTAGAACGCTGTCAAGAGCTATTAGTTTAGCCGCGTGCTCCGGGTTGTGCCACTGTGTAGTCCGCGCACTCCATTGAAGTGCCGAGGGAGCGGTGGAGCGCCTGCCCCAACGCCGCTCTGTTCGTCCTTTCATTCTGCCGAACCCACGCTGTTAATTCTGTGATAAGAATCACGCTTCCACATATTTGGTTTTATATCACAATAGTGAAATGCACTTAGCAAGTTCTGCAAGCATGCATCCAAGGGAGCACGCACCGGAAACACTCCCGTAACACATCCGTAAGCTGGTCGTCGCAAGAGTGAAATCCGCTCGTAACGGCAGCAAGCGATGCTTAGAGGGAGTCCAGCACCCGGACGCTCATGGTTTGCGCCTAGTGTGGGAGCAACCCTGGCCACCGGGCTTGACCGTAAAAGGGCGCGAACTGTGGCACACATTCCGGAAGCGGCCGCACAGGCAACACTCACACTGCGAGGTGCAGACCCACCACTGCGGGCGGTAGTTTACCTGCTTCCGGGCGGCGATGCCGACGTCCTGACCCTAGCCGCTGGGCTCAGCGACGACTTTCGCTTTGAGATGCTGGACCACGGCTGGGAGAGGACTGGTCTGCAGCTGGATAGCCCCGCGGCCATACTCGTCAGCAGCGCGCAGGCGGCGGGCGCCAAGCAACCACTGATGGCGTTGGTCAAGCGGGCGGGGCCACCGGTGCTGGCCCTGCTGCAGCCCGATGACCTTGAAACAGCAGACGTCTATGGTGGGGCCGATTTCGCCATCTGCCCTGGGCGAACGCCGGAGGTGGCCGTGCGATTGCGGCGGCTGACCGGCAGCGGTCCGCGCCCCGAACCAGGCCTGATGTGGGGGGCCTTGCGCCTGGACGAAGAACGCCATGAGGCTACGGCCAACGGCGGGCGCCTGGACCTGACCTACACGGAATTCAGGCTGCTGGCTCTGTTGATGACCCTCAGGGGCAGGGTCGTCACGCGCGAACGGGCCTATAAGGATATCTGGGAGACTGAACGCCACTTTGGCGGACTCCGCACCGTGGACGTGCACATCCGCCGGTTGCGCAGCAAGATCGAGGCGCACGGGTGCGCGTACATCACCACTGTGCGCAACGTTGGCTATCGGCTGCGCGATCTGTAGGGAGACCCCAGCGATCCTGAGACTCGCCCGTGCTAGACTGGGGCGCGCGACCGTAACCGGCCCGAAGCGGTACTGTTCGCCAAACATTATTGAAGCGACGGACGAAGGGGGACTCGATGACAACGGTAGCTGAGCGGCAGACCATGACAGCCCAGCGCTTCGCTGAGGGCAAGACCTGGGCACAGTGGGCAGCAGGCATCGAGGCAAATAAGGCGAAGTTCCAGCAGAACTACGACAACTTTGCACCAAAGCCGGATGACGTAGCGTTCTTCCAAGCGTTCGCAGCCAAGAAGGGCCTGAAGGTTATCGCGATCGGCGAGGACTGGTGCCCGGACGTGGTGCGAGGCATGCCGGTGATTGCCAAGTTGTGCGCACTGGCCGGTTTAGATCTGGCCATTTTTGACCGCGACAAGAACATGGACCTGACCAACGAGTTTCTTTGGCGCCACAAGTTCATGTGCATACCCGTGGTGGTCTTTTATGATGGCGAGTGGAATGAACTAGGCCACTGGATCGAGCGGCCAGCAGCAGCCTACCAGTGGACCGCCGAACTCCGGCACACGCTACGCACCCAAGGTGTAAAGGAAGAGGAGATGCTGCCCCTGATCCGGGACCGCCGAGCCGGCGTGGAAATGGACTGGATGCATGACAGCGTCCGGGAGTGGCGAGAGCAGATACTCTGGCGCGTCTTATAGCGCCCGGTCGGCGTTTGTTTTTCGAACGAAGAAGGAAGAGGGGCAGCGCATGCTGCCCCTCTTATAATCAGCAAGCCCTCCGTTAAAACGCTACGCCAAAGCTGGGACCTGCCGAGCCGCACGCTGCAGTCAGGTCGTACATAAGGCCCTCGGCCTCGCTGCGCGTGCCAGCCAGGTTTACTTTGGCGAACTTGCCGTCACGCTGAATATGGAGATCCAGCGTCCATTGGCCATCGGCTGAGGCGGGTTCCGCAACCGGGCCTTTCCGGCCAAACAGCCGCACCATTGGCGCGCCGGGACCTTTGCCCCGCACTCGGGCAAGCAGTCGAAGCCAATCACGCTTGCCACGGAAATACGGCACAGCCACGGGGCGGCTTTCGTGCCGGCTGCAGCGCAACTAATCTCCAGATAATCCCCGCACACATCAGCCTGCACCGCATCGCCCGTCCGCCCCGCCGAAATGCCCCTCACGTGCCGCATACGCCGCATGCTTCATCACCTGCTGTTGGTTCAAGAACTCCATCGCCATCGTAAGGGTAGCCCTAGCCATGGACAGTGACGGGCATCACAAACCTGTCTCCAGCGGCACGGGGTGTAGTATGGGTGAAGCTACCGTTGTATTCGGGAGGATCGCCACATGTACGATTGGCGTCTCGCCGTACCGATACTCGCAGCAGGCCTGCTGTCGGCTTGTGGCGGAAGCGCCCCAACGCAGGCCCCCGCCGCCACCGGCGCGCCTGCGCCCACCGCCACCACGGCCCCCGCGCCAACTGCCGCAGCACCGGGGGGGGGGGTCGCCGACATTCTGAGGGGGGGCACAGGGCACTAGCTACAAAGCCAGCTACAAAATGACCATTTCTGCCAGCGGGCAGGCTATAGTCACCGAGATGACGACGCACGTAAAGCCGGGCAAACGGCGCAGCGATTCCGCGGGAATGATGGGCACGGGAGCGACGAGCACCTACAACCTCGACACCGGCGACTACACGTGCAGCGGGCAAGGCGCCACCGGCACCTGTACCAAACTGACGGCTGCCGAGCGCACCCGAAACCCCGTTCCGGAGGACCTTACCAAGGTAGCCGCCGACTACGAGACTTCGCCGGCCGGACAGCGCCAAGTTACGGGCCAAAATGCCCAGTGCTTCATGATGAAGGCCAAGGTTCCGACTGCGTCTTTCAGCGAGGCCACCACGTGCATGACGGCATCGGGTATTCAGGTCTACATGCAGGCGAAGATGGCCCAGGGCGAATTCATCCAAGAAGCCACCAGCGTGAGCACGACAGTGTCCGACGCGGACTTCCAACTTCCCTACTCCGTGGTTGAAGTTCAGATTCCCACCTTTCCGGGCTTCCCAGCTGGACAGTTACCGCCGGGCTTCCCAAGCGGGCAGCTACCTCCAGGCATCCCCAGCGGGCAGTTGCCACCCGGAATTCCGCGGCAACCTTAGCTAGCCCAACGACAACGGGCGCGACGCATAATCCCGCCCTGATAGGGCGGGATTATGCATTCCCAAACCCACCGTGCATGCGAAGTTTGGGAGACGCGGGGACCGACGCCTCGGCCTGCAGGCAACCCAAAGCCCCTGGTGACGAACACCAAGGGCTTTGGGTTGCCTGGCGCAGGTTCTCCTTAGTTGGTCAGGGCTATTTTGCGAGGCCGGCCGCGACGGCGCTCACCCTCGAGCCAGAACAGCAGCTCTTCACCGGCTTTGTGAATCTTGACGTTCTTGCCAGCCAATTTCGCTGCCCGGCGCAGGCGCAGTGCCAGCGCCCGCAGGGTCTCCCCCTCCGCAGCCTGCAGTTTGCCGGCCTTGCCGGGAGTCAATGCGTCGAGATAGCGCTGATATTCAGTAACCACCCGGTTACCCTTCGCCGCCGACACTTTTGTCATAGCGTCCGCAAGGTTTAGTACTTCGAACACAGGCATCGAACCACCACCCCGTAAAGAATTCTGAACGGATTAACCCTAGGTCAGGCATAGGTGGTTGTCAACGCTTTACGCTAGTTGTAAGAACTCA
>SHYE01000089.1 GCA_009692935.1 Dehalococcoidia bacterium
ATCGCCGCTTACTTGGGTGAAGGGCTTGCCGGGCTGCCGGTGTTCGCCGGAGGCAACTCAGCATGGTCGCTATCAGCGACGGGGGTGCCGTACATTGTGGGCCCCACCGCAGGCTACTTGGCCGGATTCCTGCCGGCGGCGTTCGTTACCGGTTGGATGGCCGAACGGGGCTGGGACCGCTCGGTGCCCCGCTGGGTGGGCGCGATGGTGGCCGGCAATCTGATCATCTACGCCTTTGGCCTCAGCGTGCTGGGGGTGTACCTTGGCCTCGGCCCTGCATTCGAGCGGGGCGTCCAACCTTTCATCCCCGGTGATATCATCAAGATCGCCCTGGCGGCGCTAGCCCTGCCCGGTGCTTGGCGCATAGTGGGGGACCGGCCCCGCGACGACTCCTCCGACAACCCCCTACCGTAATGCTCGAGGTACTTCTTGGAAATTAACTGGTTAGGCGCGTCCTGCTTCAGAATCCGCAGCCGCGACGACGCTACCATTCTGACCGACATCTATAGCGCCGAGGGCGGGCTGCCGCGCGGCGCTCAGGCCGACATTGTGACGGTGAGCAACCCCAGCATGGCGGAGAGCCTGCCGGCCGTGGCGGCAGCCCATAGCGCCGAAACCGGCAGCGACCAACCGGTGGTCGTGTTTCGCCCTGGCGAGTACGAGATTCGCGATGTGTTGATGACCGCGGTCCGCACCTATCGCGACAGTACCAAGGGCGCAGACCTTGGCCAGAATATCGTGTTCCTCATGGAGACTGAGGGGCTCACCATTTGCCACCTGGGTGAGATTGGCCACTTACCCAGCACCGACCAAGTGGCGCTGCTGGGTCGAGTCGACATTCTGCTGGTGCCGGTCAGCACGCCAGGCGGGTTGACGCCGGCCAAGGCCGCGGAAGTGGTGAACCTGATCGGACCGAAGGTGGTGGTGCCCATGACCAGCGTTGGGGGCGATGATGACCACCTTGCGACGTTCCTCAAGGAGATGGGCGCCGCCGAGGCCCAGCCGCAACCCCGGCTCACGATTTCCCGTAACGCATTACCCGAAGTGACCACAGTGACGTTGCTCGAGGGACGTCGCCAAACCTAACGCACAAGGAATGCCGGTGAGGGCCGGTCAAGACCTCCAAAACTATGAAAAGGGCCCTCTTGCGAGGGGCCCTTTTTGTACGTTCAGTTCAGCCTACCGAGGTAGGAAGTTCAGCGGGTTGAGCGCCCCGCCACTCTGGTGCACCTCGAAGTGTAGGTGAGGGCCGGTAGCTCGCCCGGTGGTGCCCACGTTGCCAATATGCTCACCCCGGCCTACCTGCTGTCCTATGCTCACGGCGAGGGCCGAAAGGTGCGCATACATGGTCGTCAGGCCGTTGCCATGGTTAATTATGACGGTGGTACCGTACCCGGCGTTGTATCCCGCCGAAGCCTCAACTACGACACCAGCCTCGGCGGCGTAAACCGGGGTTCCGTAGGGCGGAGAGATGTCGAGGCCACGGTGACCGCCGCCGAAGAAGGTGAAGATCGGTCCGTAAGTGGGCCACTGCAGCATGCCACCGGATACCGGCTGCGCGGGGAGCTGCCGGGGTGCCGCCGGCGCTGCCGCGGGTGACTGAGCGGCCGGCGCTGGCTGTGCAGCCGCGAGGCGAGTGGGAGGCGAGTCGATAGGCTTCACGCCCCGGGGAACCGTGATCTCTTGGCCGAGGACCAAGGCATCGGGGTTGTTGATCTTGTTCGCGGAGAAACCGGTGATGTCGGTGACTTCTACCTTGTACCGCCCGGCGAGCGTGAGCAGCGTGTCGCCGGGGTTCACCTTGTGCAGCACGCCCGAGACGGGTGGTATCCGTAACTCGGAACCCAGCGTGAGGGTGTCCGGTCTGCTGCTGCTGTTGGCCCAAATCAGCGTCTGGGTCGTTAGGCCAAATCGCTCGGCGACGCCGGAAAGGGTGTCGCCCTCGGCAATCGTGTAGGAGACGACCACTTCACGGCTGCTGGCCTTCTTCTCCGCGGCTTTGTCAGTAGCGGCGGGGTCAATCAAGCCGGACGGCTTCTGAAGAGTCCCCTGTACCGTGGTGATGGCCTTGGGCGGTTCCTGCGGCTGAGGCATATCTACGGTTGCTTCGGCCGCTAGGGTGGCGGGTGTTACCGACTCAATCCGAATCAACTCCACCGGTGCAGGTTGCGAGAGGGGCGCGACTGAGGACCAGTCAGGCAGTTGCGGGGGGGAGAAGGGGGCCTCGGAGAACTCGAAGAGTGAGGGAGAGGCCACGAAGGTAGCACCCAGTGCTACCGAGAGCACGAGGCCATGCGACGCGAGTCGCGTGAGAAGCGGAGAGCGAACGAAGAGCGGTCTTGCCTGTTTGTAGACGAAAAGTCGCTGCGGTTTGCGGTTGTTCAGCCGCCCCGAAGGCTGGCCCAACCCCGCATCTTTACCGTTTAGCAGAATGCACCCCCATGCACACTAGTGTGGGACACCAGCTTCGCCACGACGGACTCGGCTGGTGGGAACGCTACGTCTCGGAGCGATTGAGAGAGGCAAGGAACTCAGCGTTGTTGTTGGACTTGCCCATGCGTTCGATAACCCGTTCTATTGCCTCGGTCGGGTTTTGTGAACTGGCGCCAACCACCGCTACTATGCGCCTCAGCAAGTAAACACGACTCAGCGTGAACTCGTCAAGTAGTAATTCTTCTCGACGCGTTCCGGACCTTTGGATATCTAGCGCCGGCCATATCCGTTTTTCGGCGAGCTTGCGGTCAAGGTGCAGCTCCATATTGCCGGTGCCCTTGAACTCTTCGTAGATCACATCATCCATGCGGCTGCCGGTGTCCACGAGGCAGGTGGCCACAATGGTCAGGCTGCCCCCTTCGTCGGTGTTGCGGGCGGCGCCGAAGAAGCGCTTGGGCGGATACAGCGCGATGGGGTCGATGCCACCGGTCAGGGTCCGGCCGCTGGGAGGCATGGCGAGGTTGTAGGCGCGCGAGAGCCTGGTGATGCTGTCGAGCAGGATCATCACATCGCGGCCACCCTCTACCAGCCGCTTGGCCCGCTCCAGCGCCACTTCAGCCACGCGCGTGTGATCCTCCACCGGCTCGTCGAAGGTCGAGCTGATGACCTCGGCCTTCACCGACCGCTTCATGTCGGTCACCTCTTCAGGCCGTTCGCCAATCAGACAGATGATCAGGTGGATGTCGGGGTCGCTCTGGGTGACGGCGTTCGCGATGCTCTTGAGCAGCATGGTCTTGCCGGCCTTCGGTGGCGAGACGATCAGGCCGCGCTGTCCCCGGCCGATCGGGGCAATCAGGTTAATCAGGCGAGCGGAGAGGTTGGCCGGGTCAACCTCGAGGTTGATCAGCCGGGTGGGGAAGATCGGGGTCAGGCTCTCGAAGTAGGGACGCTTTTTGGCGACCTCCGGCTCCAGCCCGTTCACCTTCTCTACCTGCAGCAGACCGTAGTACTTCTCCTGCTCTTTCGGGGGCCGGATCTGGCCTGTCACAAGGTCGCCCGTCCGCAGACCGAAGCGGCGCACTTGCGTCTGCGATACGTAGATGTCGTTCATGCCCGGCAGCAGGCTTTCGCCACGCAGGAAGCCGTACCCCTCGTCGGTGACTTCCAGGATGCCGCCGCTGAATAGATTGCCACCCTGGCGTTGCTCCTTGCGCTCCTGCCGTTCGGCGTTGGTCTGCAGCAGCCGCACCAGTTCGTGCTTCTTCAGCGTGTTATAGCCGGAAAGTCCCAGCTCCTGGGCGATTTCCTGAAGCTCCTGACGGGTCTTGGTCTCAATGTCGGTGAGATTGAGCTGGATGTCATCGCCTGATCGACTTGTGGGGGGAGTGGTCGTAGTGGTCATGGACGCGGTCACCTGCGAGGCTAACTAAAGAGTTTTCCGATTCTGACGCCGAGGAAAGGGGGGAGGGGGGTCGCAATATTACATAACAGTCAGACAGTGGTGTGTCAAACGCAATGGCGGCCTAGGCCACCGTGGGGCCAAAGAAAAACTGTTCGCCCTCTCGTAGTACATGTTCGGCTGCCCCTAGGAAACCTGTGAATAGTGGGTGCGGGCGGTTGGGGCGCGACCGCAACTCGGGGTGGAACTGCGAGCCCAACATCCAGGGGTGGTCTGCCAGCTCGGCAACCTCCACCAGTGTGCCATCGGGCGAGAGCCCGCTGAAGACCATTCCGTGCTTCGCCAGCACCTCGCGGTACTCGTTGTTGAACTCGTAGCGGTGGCGGTGGCGTTCCTCCACGTCTGGCGCGCCATACGCCGTGGCTGCGTGCGAACCTGGAGCCAGCTGGCATGGGTAGCAGCCCAGCCGCATGGTCCCGCCAACGTCCTCCACCCCAAGCTGGCTCGACATCAGATGAATCACCGGGTTCGGCGTGTTGGGCTCGAACTCGGTGGAGTTCACCTTTTCGGTGCCCAGCACGTGCCGGGCGAACTCTATGGCCATCACCTGAAAGCCGAGGCACAGGCCCAGGTAGGGAATCTTGTGTTCCCTGGCGTACTTCGCCGCGAGCATCATGCCCTCTACGCCCCGATAGCCAAATCCGCCAGGCACCACAATGCCTTTCACATCTCGCAGGAAGGGCTCAGGATCCTGCTGCTCCAACAGTTCAGAGTCTATCCATTGGATATCGCACTCCACGCCGAATTGCAGCGCGGCATGGCGCAACGCCTCGGCTACCGAAAGGTACGCATCCTTCAACTGAATGTACTTACCCACCAGCGCAATCGGCAGTGGGGTGCGCCGGGTCTTGATGCTGTCCACAATCCGCGACCACTCGGTCAGGTCCGGCGGCGTGCCTTGCAGCCCCATCCGCTCCACCACCACATCACCCAGCCCCGAACGTTCCAGAATCAGCGGAACCTCATACACCGTCTCGGCGGTTGGCAGCGGAATCACCGCCCGCTGCTCCACGTCGCAATACAGTGCGATCTTGTCGCGAATGTCGCTGGTAATCGGATACTCGCTGCGGCACAGCACGGCATCGGGCTGAATGCCCAAACGCCGGAGTTCCTGCACGCTGTGTTGCGTCGGCTTGGTCTTGAGTTCACCGGTAGCGTTGATGTAGGGCAGATAGGTCACGTGCAGGTACAGCACGTTATCGCGGCCAATCTCGTTACGCATCTGGCGAATGGCTTCCAAGAACGGCTGACCCTCAATATCGCCCACGGTGCCGCCCACTTCCACAATCACCACGTCCGGGTGCGTCTGCTGGGCCAGTCCCATAATGCGCAGCTTGATCTCATTGGTGACATGCGGCACCACCTGAATGGTCCCGCCCAGGTAATCGCCCCGCCGCTCTTTGTTGAGCACTGAGCGGTAGATCTGCCCGGTGGTGACGCTGGAGGCGCTGCTGAGGTTCACGTCGATGAAGCGCTCGTAGTGCCCCAGGTCCAGGTCGGTCTCAGCGCCGTCATCGGTGACGTACACTTCGCCGTGCTGATAGGGCGACATGGTGCCAGGATCGACGTTCAGGTAAGGATCGAGCTTTTGGACTGAGACGGAAAGGCCGCGGCTCTTAAGGATGCGGCCCAGAGAGGCGACGGTGATGCCTTTGCCGACGGAGCTTACAACTCCGCCCGTCACGAAGATATACTTCGTCATACACAAGACGCAGCGTGGCGCTGCATGGGGGACTCCTCAAGGGGAAGAAGCTGCTACTAAATACAGTAACAGGCAAGCTGCGCAGGCCGTTACACCTGCTTCTTCATGCTAGGCAGCCAACCGAACCTTGTCAAGCGCGTCAGCCGATGCGTACCATAAACACTACTCGGGGCTGCCCTGCAGTCCTTCCTACCCTTGGAGTACCTGATGCCCGATGATCCGATACAGCGCGTTCTGGTGTTCGCCGCCCACCCCGACGATTGCGACGTGGGCTGTGGCGCCAGCGCCGCCAAGTGGGCCGCCCAGGGCAAAGACGTGTTTCTGGTGGTGTGCACCCAGGGCAACAAAGGCAGCTCTGACTCGGCAATGACCGAGGACCGCCTGGTGGCCATGCGCGATAAAGAGCAGCGCGCCGCTGCCGACTGCATGGGCATCAAAGACGTGGTGATTCTGCCCAACGAAGACGGCGGCCTGAGCGATAGCTATGAGGTGCGCGGCCAGTTCGTGAAGATGGTCCGCAAGTTTCGGCCCGACCGCGTGGTGACCCACAACCCCTTCATCTGGCAGCACCGCGATCACCGCTTCACTGGCCAGAACACCCTGGATGCGGTGTACCCCTACGCCCGCGACCGCCTGCACTTCCCCGAGCACTTGGCCGAGGGCCTGGAGCCTCACAAGGTGCGGGAAGTGTACCTGTGGACCGGCTTCAACAACGCCAAGCCCGAGTTCGTGGACATCGAAGAGGATGTGACCGACTACTTGGAAGCGAAGATCGCCGCGCTCTCGTGCCACGTGAGCCAGTTCGGCCAACCTGAAGAGACCCGCAAGCGCTGGATGGATCGCTTCGGCGAGCGCATCAAAGAGACCGGGAAGTTCGTCGAGCTGTTCAAGCGGGTGGAGTACCAGGTCTGAGCCGGAAGTCAGCTCATGTGGTCCGCTGACCGGGAGCGCATCGTCGCTTTCTACGAGACGCAGTTGGCCCAGTACGGGCCGCAAGACCCGCGTTCGCTGCACTGGGTCGGGTCGTCGACGCAGAAGGCGCGGTTTCGGGTGCTGCTGGAGGTCGGGCCGTGGGAGGGCCGCTCCGTGGCCGACGTGGGTAGCGGCCTGGGGGATTTCTACGGTTTCCTGAAGACCGAGGGGCGCCGCCTCAGTACCCTCGACGACGCCGGCTCCCCGCCGGCCGCCGTCCGCTACCTGGGGTATGACGTCACGCCGAACATGGTTGAGGCCGCCCGGATCAACTTCCCCGGCGGCGACTTCCGGGTGCGCGACGTGGTGACCGACCGTCTGGAGTCGGCTTGCGACTATGTGGTGGCTTCGGGCACCTTCAACGTGCGCGTGCACAATCACTGGGCCTTCTTCAAGGCCGCGGTTATGGCCATGTGGGACGGCGCGCAGCAGGCAGTGGCCTTCAACTTTCTGGGCCCGCCCAGCACTACCGGTTGGGAGAGTCCCATGTACTACGAGGTGGATCCGCTGGAGATGGCGCGCTTCTGCACCACGGTCACCCCCCACGTAGCGCTACGCGAAGGCTACTTGCTGGGCGACGCCACGCTGTTCATGTACCGAGACGCAGCATGGTGCCCGGCCTGCCTGGGCCAACCCACCAGCGGGCGAGCCGTTCATGGCTAGCTGCCGAGGCGTCTGGTGACCGGCCCCGCTGTCCAGCCGGAGCGCTGGGAGCTGGAGGATCGCGTTCAGCGGCTGCAGGCCACGATTCGCGAGCACCAGGGCAGCAACGTCTCGCATCTGGTGGAGACGGAGGTCGACGAGCTGCTGAGCGCCTTCTACGACGACATCACCGAGCTGCGGTTCATCGGCCTGAAGACGCTGTTCCATCTGTTCTTGATCAAGACCCTGTACGTGAACCGCAGCAGCACCGACCCCGACGTGATGGACTATCTGGCGGAGTGCATGTCGGGCTTTCTGTACACCCGCGACCTGTTCCCATTGATGCAGGACCAGAAGCGGTTCGGTTGGATGCTGAGCGACATGCTGCAAGAGATGCAGAACCTGACCAAGTTCCCCAACCTATTCGAGGGTTACCGCAAGATGGGTGACTACTCGCTGTTCATCGCGGGGGTGTTCTCGGCCAGCCTGCGCCGCCGCCGGGTGAACCGCTGGCGGGGCGGGGCATCGCCGGTACACGGTGTCGACCTGAGCCACCACGTGTCCACCGGCAAGCTGTACTACCTGCAGGCATCGCAGCACAGCATGGCCGAAGCGACCGGCCAGCGGAATGTGCTGCGCAAGCTCTCGACGCACTTTGAGATCTACCGCGACGCGTTGGGTGAGGCGAGCGAGCGCTACATTCTGGGGTTCGACATGAACCTGATTGCCGACAAGATGTTGGACAGCTTCAACCGCTTCCGCCGTACCGGCGACGCCCGCCACCTGGAGAACGCTCGCAAGTACGCCGCCATTCTGCACGTGGACCGCGCCGGCTTCCCGAGCCTGTGGCGGTTGCGCCGCCGCCCGCGAGCCGCCTTGCTGTAACCAACCGGGACTGGCAACGCCCGCCCCTCCCACGTCCATCTCGTCAACCATCGCTCGTACGACACTGGGGCCGTCGTTCCCTTGGCCCTTAGGCCCCTCACGCCCCAATCCCCGCTCATGGTGACGCCCTCGAACCACGAGCGGGTTGCCAGCTCTAGGGCCTGCCTCTCCGTTCGCCAGTCGAGGGTATCACGGCTATCCAGTTGGTATGACGTCGCCCAGCCTTCGCCTCCACCCACCGTCATTGCGAGCCTGCTGGGCTGGGCAGGCGTGGCACTCGTGTCGGGGCAACGTGCCCAACCCCTAGGTCACAAGCCTCGCAGCGCGTCCTCGGCTGCGGCTAGCCCCCGCATGACAACGCTGTGCTCATGCGGAAATCCGTCGGCCGTGTACACCTCTAGCGCCCCCTGGTAGCAGGCGATGGCCGCCTCCAGGTTGTCCCGCCGCTCGCCCGCAATCCGGTCCCGGTAGGTGTTCCCCAGGTTGTTCTGGGTCGTCGCCCATTGCACCGGGAAAGCCTCACGGGTGTACACCTCCAGCGCCCGCTGGTAGCAGGCGATGGCCGCCTCCAGGTTGTCCCGCCGCTCGCCGGCAATCCGGTTCCGGTAGGTAATCCCCAGGTTGTTCTGCGTCGTCGCCCAGTCCACCGGGAAGGCGGCGCGGGTATACACCTCCAGCGCCCGCAGGTAGCACGCGATGGCCTGCTCCAGGTTGTCCCGCCGCTTTATGGAGAGGCTCTCCTGCAGGCGGTTGCCCAGCGACACTAGTCCCGCGGCCGCGCCGATGTCTCCCTGCTTCGCTCGCGCAGCCAGGGCGGCGAGCGCCACCCCAGCCTGCAGGTCCAAACTCGCCCGCCCGTCCAGCAGGGCATCGGTGGCGGCCAGCTCCCCTTCGCGCTGGTGTACCCAGCTTGCCAGCGCCGCCAGCCCGCGCCGCGGCCGCTTTCCCTTGGTAAACGGCCACCCCGGCAGCAGCCGCTGCGCCATCGCCTGTACCACCGGCGCATGCGGGGTGAACCGACCCTCCCGGCACAGCGCCAGCGCCTCCACCCACACCCGCCGCTCGAGAAACGGCGCAATCGACTCCTG
>SHYE01000090.1 GCA_009692935.1 Dehalococcoidia bacterium
CGCCGGAACGCTACCACTTGCTCTCCGACCGCGGGCACCTACCCTATCCGGCGGCTGACACGGAACAGGCCGACGCTGAACTCTACGTGCGAGAGCACCCCAACGCTCCCCGTATGCTCATCGACCGAACGGCCTGGCGTTTTGCCCGCGAGGCCGAAGGCCAGGCTTTGCCCGACCCACAGTACGTCTGGAGCGACGACGGGTTCGAGGCCGGGAAGATCTACATCGTGGTGTACCGTACGGCGGCCAGTCCGGTCGTCGGCGCCGGCCTCCTCGCCGTGCGCGACCTGGGCGCCTTCCTACGCTACGGGCGCGACGGAGTCGCGTCTCCCTGCCACCAGCCGGAGCACAGCTACGCATTCGGCGTCTCGCAGACCAGCCGGTTTCTGCGCACGTTCTTACACCTGGGGCTGAATCTGGATGAGCAGGGGCGAGCGGTGTACGACGGGATACACCTGCACGTGGGTGGCGGCCGCCTGGGCGAGTTCAACCACCGGTATGCCCAACCGTCGGCGTCACGGCTCCGCAGCTTCAGCTATGCTCCACCCTTCGCCTACGACGGAGCGGCTGGGGAGGGTGGCCTGCTGGACCATCAGCGGGCAGTGGGCGGCGTGCCGCTGATCGTAGACACCAACACTTCGGTGGAGTACTGGCGAGGCGACTGCGCACTGCTCCATGTCGACCCGGCCACCGGGGAAGATCGACCGCTGCCATCCGAGGTTCGCCTGTACCAATTCGCCGGCTGCCAGCACATGCCGGGCGCGCTGCCGCCGGGCATGGTGTCGTCCGAAGGCACGCCGGTCGCCTTCCCTAGCAACACCGCCGACTACGGGTTACTGCTGCGCGCGGCGCTCATCAACCTCGACCGCTGGGTAAGCGCCGGGGTCGAGCCGCCAGCCAGCCGGTACCCACGCCTTGCCGACGGGACGGCAGTTCGGCGCGAGGCAGTGGTGGAGGCTGCGAGTCGCCTGCTGGGCGCAAACGTCGCGGCCGATAAGTTGCAGTTCGTTTATCGCCTCGATCTCGGTGAGGCGGCGGCCGATGGTGTCGGGCGGTATCCTGCTCTCGAGATGGATCCGAAGCCTGTCTACGTGCCAGCCATCGATACCGACGGCAACGAACGGAGCGGCCTCAAGCCGCCCGAGGTGGCCGTGCCGCTGGCCAGCCACACGGGGTGGAATCAGCGGCACGCATCAGCAGGCGGGGCGGGGCAGACCGTGGAGATGATGGGAGCAACCCTGCCCTTTGCGACGACTGCCCAAGGCCGGCGCCCGGACGATGCAAGGCCAGCAATCAGCGAGCGTTATCGGGACCGGGACGACTATCTGAACCGTGTGCGCACCTACGCCACCGCACTGGCATCCGAGGGCTACCTGCTGTCCGAAGACATCGACGCTGCGGTGGCCAACGCCGCTCAACGGTGGGACTGGGTATCGGTGCTCCAGACCTGAGACGGGAGTATGAGTTCAGAGTTGCAGTGGCCACGGCCAGTGCGCTCTGAGGTCCGCGACCTTCGGATCACCATTGGCTCTTCCCGCCCGCCCGGCCCGGGGGTCTCGAAGTGAGGGCACCCCCACACCCCAACTTAAGGGGACTCGCCGTCCCCTCAGGACTCCCCTGCCCAGACGATGCCCATCAGTGCTGTTTGGGCGTGCTGCGTGGCTTGAGCCCGCAGGTGAGAAGGCCAACTCATCACGTCTGAATGCTTACGAGCCGGGAACGTCCATTGACCCTCCGCACGGGGGTCTCTATAGTGAATCCCTGCTGCTGCGTCCACTAGCGCAGCACAGCCACTAGCTTTGCGTAACCTTGGAGCCATGAATATTCTTGCTGACGGCGGGGTCACCACCCCCAAAGGCTTTCTGGCCGGAACGGCCTATGCAGACATCAAGGGCAACAATGCCGGCAAGGCAGACGTCGCCCTTCTTTACTCCGAGCGCCCCTGTACCGCCGCCGGAGTCTTCACTCAGAACAAGTTCTCGGCGGCGCCAGTCCATTGGTCTAGGGAAATCATCGCCGATGCGCAGGCCCGCGCCATCGTGGTCAACAGTGGCAACGCCAACGCCGGCACTGGCGACCAGGGCTACAGCGACGCAGCCCAGATGGCAGCGCTGGCCGCTGAACACCTGGGCCTAGACCGGCGCGAGGTACTGGTGGCCAGCACCGGGGTCATCGGCGTACCGCTACCCATGGATCGCATGTGGCGAGGGATCAGCGCATCGAAGCCCACCGCAGCGGGTTCGCACGACTTCGCGGTCGCTATCATGACCACTGACACCGTGCCGAAGCTCGGCGCCGTCAGCGTGCAGCTGCCCGATGGTACGGTCGGGCACATCGGCGGCACATGCAAGGGCGTCGGTATGATCCACCCCGACATGGCGACGATGCTCGGCTTTCTTACGACCGACTTCGCCGTCGAGCGTCAGTTTCTACAGCAGGCGCTCAAGGCGGCGGCCGACCGCAGCTTCAATATGGTGACGGTCGACGGTGACACCAGTACGAACGACACGCTACTCATTCTGGCCAACGGCGCTTGCGGCAACCCCCCGATCAGCGAAGAAAGCGACGCCGCGACAACGTTCCAGAACGCGCTGGACGAGCTATGCGTGTACCTATGCAAGAAGATCGCCCGGGACGGTGAGGGCGCAACCAAGTTGATCGAGGTGGAGGTGCGGGGCGCCGCGACGCTACAGGATGCTCGGCTGGCTGCCCGCACCATCGCGAGTTCGCCCCTCGTCAAGACTGCAGTCTACGGCAACGACCCGAACTGGGGGCGATTGCTGGCCGCCGCAGGGCGGAGTGGCGCAGACCTCGACCCGAACAAGGTAGACGCCTTTATTGGCGACATCTGCCTGATGCGAGCCGGACAGCCACAAGCCTACGACCACGCGTTAGCGGTGGCCACCATGAAGCAAGAGCTCGTCCAGTTGAAACTGCACCTGCACCTCGGCGAGGCTTTCGCGATCGGGTGGGGTTGCGACCTCACCGAAGAGTACGTTCACATCAACGCTGACTACACCACCTAGGCAAAACGGTATGATGACTGCGCCACGCATTACGGCAAAGAACATCGTCGTCAAGATTGGCGGCAGCACCCTGGGGTCTCACGACACGACGCTGGGCGACCTGGTAGCGCTGCAGCAACAAGGCATCACACCGGTGGTGGTGCATGGCGGGGGGCCGGTGGTCACCGCCTGGCTCAAACGTCAAGGAGTGGAGGCGCCATTTGTCCGAGGCCTGCGAACAACCACCGCCGAGAGCCTGGATGTTGTGACGGCGGTGTTGACCGGGCTGGTGAACACCGCGCTCGTGGCGGGCATTCAGCGGGCCGGCGGCAGGGCGATCGGGCTGAGTGGCGTAGACGGCGCGCTGATTGAGGCGCGTATGGAGGACCCGGAGTTAGGGTACGTGGGACAAGTGACTAACGTGCGCACCCATGTGCTGGAAACGCTGCTCTCTGGCGGGTATATTCCGGTGGTATCGACGGTGGGGTTCAACCCTTCTGCTAAGGGGCTG
This sequence comes from Dehalococcoidia bacterium, assembly GCA_009692935.1. GTDB lineage: Bacteria > Chloroflexota > Dehalococcoidia > SHYD01 > SHYD01 > SHYE01. Next base: position 3,517 of record SHYE01000090.1, read on the forward strand.
CCGAACACGCTGAATCTGAACGCCGACACCGTTGCTGGTAAGATTGCTGCGGCCCTGGGCAGCGACCGCCTGGTGTTTCTGACCGACGTGGAGGGTGTGAAAGACTCGGATGGCAGCATGCTGCCACATTTGACGCCGCCGGATGCCCAGCGGCTTATCGAGAACGGGACCGCCTCGGGCGGAATGATCCCGAAGCTCGAAGCGTGCCTCACCGCACGTGCACAAGGGGCAGAGGCTTGGATTGTAGACGGAAGAGTGGAACATATGTTGCTGTCGGCCTTATCCTCAGCACCCGTCGGAACGCAGGTCTGGTAACGCATGAGCTTTGAAGACCGGGGAAACCTCGGACCGCCACCACCACTCTTTCAGATTGGCGAGCAGCCACCGCGAGGCGGCCGCAGCAACGGGTGGGTGTTGCTGGCAGCGTTGGTATTGGGCTTCGTCGTCATCGGCGGCGCGGCACGCCAGTTTTTGGTGGATTGGATGTGGTTCGAGAGCGTGCAGTATCTGCACGTCCTTCAGATCGTCAAGCTGGGCCATCTGAGCCTGTTCGTCGCCGGCTTTGTGGGGGTGTTCCTGTTCGCGATGATAAACCTCACCATCGCCCGCCGGTTGGCGCCGCGGGTGACCATAACCGTCGAGGGCGCCGACCTGGAGTTGGCCGGGCGGATGGTGACGCTGGCCACACTGGGGGTCAGCCTGATCCTCGGCATGATCTTTGCGTCAAGCCTGTCGAACCAATGGCAGCAGCTGGCACTCGCCGCCCATGCCACCCCTTTCGGGATGACAGACCCGACCTTCGGCGAAGAGATTAGCTTCTACATCTTTCAGTTGCCCGTGCTGCAGGCGTTGCAAGACTGGGGCACCGGCGTGCTGCTTTCCACCGCGCTCGCCGCAGTGCTGTTTTACGGCGTCTCTCTCACGCTTGGTGGGCCACTGCTACCGGGCCGCGGCATTCGCGCCCATGTCTCGGTGCTGGGTGCTGCGCTGCTGGCGCTGATTGCCATGCAGTACTGGCTGAACCGGTTCGACCTTATGTTGATTCCGACTGGCGTGGTGTTCGGTCCCGGCTACACCGACCTGAATGTCCGCCTGCCGTTGTATACACTCCTCTCCGTCATTTCCGCGGTCACGGGGCTGCTGCTCCTGGTGAACATTGCTTTGCGAGGGGTGGCCTTGCCGGCGCTCGGCGTCGCAGCGCTCGCCGGTGTGCTGGTGCTCGGCAACGTGTATGCCGAGGTGGTGCAGCGACTGCAGGTGGAGCCCAACGAGCTATCGCGCGAGCGCCCTTTCATCGAACAGAACATTCATTTGACCCGCATTGCGTTCGGCTTGGATCGGGTTGAGGAGGTAGCTCACAAAGGCAACATCGAACCCACGCTGCAGGAACTGGTAGACAATCCCGAGGCTATCAAGAACGTCCGCCTGTGGGACCACGAGCCGCTGAAGGCGACGTACGAACAGATCCAGGCCATTCGGCGGTACTACGAGTTCCACGATGTGGACATCGATCGGTACACCATTGACCGGGAGTACCGGCAAGTGATGCTGTCGGCTCGAGAGCTGGCGCCGGACAAGCTAGCCGCCGCCGAGGAGGCCACCACCTGGGTGAACCGGCGCCTAAAGTTCACCCATGGCTATGGGGCGGCGCTGAGCCCGGTGAACGAAATCGCCGACAACCGCCTACCCAACCTCTATCTCAAGGACCTACCTCCGATCACCAACCACCCGGGGAGTGAGGTTCTTCGCATAACGCAGCCGGAGATCTACTTCGGCGAGAAGACGTCAGAGTGGGCCATTGTAGCGTCGAATGAACCGGAGCTGGATTTCGCCTCGGCCAACGAGACGAAGTTCACCAGCTACCGTGGCAACGGCGGCGTGCAACTCGACTCCCTGGCGAAGCGTCTCTTGTTCGCGTGGCAGTTTACCGACCCCAATATCTTGCTGACCGACCTGAAGCCCGAGAGCCGAATCTTGTACACGCGGCTGGTGCCTGAGCGGGTGAAGACGATACTCCCGTTCATCAAACTCGACCACGACCCGTACCTCGTCATCCTTGACGGGCGGCTCGTCTACGTACAGGACGGGTACACCACGTCAGCGCGGTTCCCTTATTCGGAACCGTACAAGGATAGCCCCAATGGCAGCCGCCTCGGAGGCCGCTTCAACAAGGTGAACTACATCCGCAATAGCGTGAAAGCGGTGGTGGACGCATACCACGGGTCGGTGGATCTCTATATCTCCGACCCCAGCGACCCCATTATCCAGACCTACGCGAAAGTGTTCCCGGGCACGTTCAAGTCCCTTGCCGACATGTCACCGGGACTGCGGCAGCACCTGCGGTATCCGGAAGACATGTTCAATGTGCAGGCCGAGGTTTACCAGATTTACCACATGCAAGACCCCCAGATCTTCTACAACAAAGAGGACGCCTACACACGGCCTCAGGAGATCTACCTGGATAAGCAGCAGACCATGCAGCCGTATTACGTGATCATGCGGCTCGCCAACGAAACACGGCCGGAGTTTATCTTGATGTTGCCGTTCACCCCGGTGAACAAGAACAACGCCAACGCGTGGCTGGCCGGACGTGCCGACGGTGCGAATTATGGCAAGCTGTTGGCGTTTAAGTTCCCCAATGACCGCCTGGTGTTCGGGCCGCGGCAGATCGAGTCTCGCATTGACCAGGACGACCGCATTGCCGACCAGTTCGGCAAGTGGCGGAACAGCGGATCGACCATTATTCGAGGCAACCTGCTCTTCGTGCCGGTCGGTGATAGCTACATTTACGTCGAGCCCATTTACCTGCAGTCACAGCAAAGCAAGCTGCCGGAGCTCACCCGCGTGGTCGTCGCTGCGGGCGAACGGATCGCCATGGAGGCGAGCCTGGAGGATAGCCTCAACGCCGTGTTCCGCACCACCTTGTTCAGGGGAAGAGACGGCGCCACGACTCCCCCGGTTTCCACGACACCGGTCACGCAGCCCACCGTCCCTGCCGGGCAGGCCACACCCACCCCTGGGCCAACGCTACCCGGATCCGGTACGGGCAACCAGCTGACCACGCTTTCTCGCCAGGCACAAGAGTTATTCACCCGCGGGCAGGAAAGACTCCGTAGCGGGGACTTCGCCGGGTATGGCGAGGTCCAGAAGCAACTGGAGGACACCCTGAAACGCATGGCGGAAGTCGCAGCCGCGGACACCACAAGGAGGACACCTTGACCACAGCACCATGGATCGAACGAGAGAAAGCCGTGTACATGCCGGTATTCCGGCGCACTCCCCTGATGCTCGTACGCGGTCAAGGCCCCCGAGTGTGGGACGACCACGGGCGCGAGTACCTGGATTTCGTAGAGGGTATCGCCTGCAACGTGTTGGGGCACTGCCACCCGGCCCTAGTCGGCGCGATCACCAAGCAAGCGGGCACGCTTATGCATGTTTCAAGCCTGTACTACAACGAGCCGCAACTCGAGTTGGCCGAGAAGCTGGTTGCCAATAGCTGTATGGATCGGGTGTTCTTTCAGAACTCCGGCGCAGAGGCCGTGGAGGGCGCGATCAAGGCGGCACGCCGGTACGGCATGGTGCACCTGAATGGCGCGTACGAGGTCATTTCAGCCTGGCACTCGTTCCACGGCCGCACCCTAGTGACTACGGCCGCCACGGGCAAGGAGGCCATGCACGCCCTCTACCCCCCCATGCCTCAGGGCTTCATTAGCGTGGATTACAACGACCTTGAGGCGCTGAAACAGGCCACTACCGACAAGACGTGCGCCATACTCCTAGAGGTGGTGCAGGGCGAGGGCGGGGTGTACCCCGCAGACAGGGAGTACCTGCAAGGCGTTCGCCAGTGGTGCGACGATCGTGGCATTCTCCTTATCTTCGATGAGGTGCAGACCGGCATGGGGCGTCTGGGTACGCTTTTCGGCTACCAGACCTACGGCGTAGAGCCGGACGTGATGTCACTCGCCAAGGGCTTGGCTGGCGGCTTCCCCATTGGCGCTTTCCTCACCAAAGAGAAGGCCACTGCTATGGCGCCTGGGGACCACGGGTCGACGTTTGGTGGCAACCCGCTTGCCTGCGCCGCCGGCATCGCGGTCCTCGACGAAATGCTGGATAACGACCTGCCGGCCAACGCCACGAAGGTGGGCGGCTATCTGATGGAGCGGCTGCGGACGATGGAGGCCAAACGGCCGGTCTTGCGTGAGGTCCGTGGCTATGGCTGCCTGATTGCCGCCGAGTTTACCGAAGACTTGTCGGGCAAGCTGGTGGAGACTTGCATCAAGAACGGTTTGCTGGTCAACCCGGTGCTCCCGAACGCGATCCGCCTGATGCCACCGCTTAACCTCACCATGGCTGAAGCCGACGAGGCCATCAGCAAGATTCACCAGTCTCTGGAGGAGATCCTCTAGTTTCCGTCGCCTCCAGGGGAAACGAGTGAGGGCGCCTGTGTGGGCGCCCTCACTCGTTTCCGGGCACCCCCTGCCGACTATGGAAGTTGTACACACTCTTCAAGAGGTGTCGGGAGGATCGCGTTGGCAGAAGCACTGCGGAACACCATCGCTTACCGTCAGGGTAATGGACCGCCCGTAAGCACCCCGCCGTTGAGCGTGCTACCGAGCGCGCAAGAGCCTCCGGAGGGCGGAGAGAACCCCCACAAGCCCATCAAGGGTTGGTTCAGGCCCACCAGGGTGAACTCGATCGAGCAGATGGGCCTGTCCAACGGTCTGCTGCAAGACCTCGTGCTCAAGGCACTGTATCAACGCGGGCAAGTAACGCCAGCGGAACTGGTCCACTGGCTCAAGATACCCTTCTACGGGGTGATGGAAGGCCTGCTGCGGGACCTGAGCAACCAGGAGCTCTGTTTTGTGGCGACGGGCCAGAACATGAACGCCATGACCTACACCTACGCGATCACCGCACAGGGTCAGGAGCGGGCGCGTGAGGTGTCTGAGCGTAACGCCTACGTGGGCCCGGCGCCGGTCTCGCTGGCACACTACTGGCAATCAGTGGGCGCGCCCTCACTTGATGAGGTGGCCGTGCACGAATCCGAACTTCGGGCCGCGTTCAGTTCTATGGTGGTCGACGAGTCACTCTTCGAGCAGCTCGGCCCGGCTGCGAACTCGGCGCGCGCCATGTTCCTCTACGGATAGCCGGGTAACGGCAAGACTGCGATTGCGGAGACGCTGGTGCGCTTGCTGGGCGGCGACGTGTACGTGCCTTACGCCATTGAGGCCAACGGCGAGGTCATCCGTGTGTTCGACCCCGTGCACCACACCATCGCGAACGCGGCGCACCCGGAGTCTCCCGATGACCCCAGGTTGGTGTTTACCAAACGCCCTGTGGTGACCGTGGGTGGCGAACTCACCCTGCAGACGCTGGACCTCATCTACAACGACCAGAGCAGGTACTACGAAGCGCCCTTCCAGCTCAAGTCGAACAACGGCGCCTTCTTCATCGACGACTTCGGCCGACAGCAGGTGTCGCCGCAGAACCTGCTCAACCGCTGGATCGTGCCGCTGGAGAAGCGCGTCGACTACCTGACGTTGCGCACGGGCCAGAAGCTCGAGGTGCCCTTCGAGACGCTGACCATCTTCTCGACAAACCTCGACCCACGCGATCTGGTGGACGAAGCGTTCTTGCGCCGAATCCGGTACAAGATCGAG
>SHYE01000091.1 GCA_009692935.1 Dehalococcoidia bacterium
CAGGACAAGCACCCCCACACCCCTGCCTGAGGGGACTCGCCGTCCCCTCAGAACTCCCCTGCCGAGACGAGAGGCCTCAGTTATTGTGTGGTGGTGCTGCATGGCTTTGGCCCGCAGGTCTAACGGCCAACTCACCGACTCTGAACTCTCACCGATGCAGTCAAGCCACTTCATCGCTACAACGCCAGCGCCAGGGTCACGCCGTACGCTGTCCCGGCGCCTGCGGCCCGCAGCACTACAACGCCCGCGCCAGCGTGGCGCCGTACACTGCCCCGGCGCCCGCGGCCCGCAGCGCCGTGCCGCATGCGCTCAACGTTGCGCCGGTCGTGCACACGTCGTCTACCACCAAGATACGCCGGCCGCTCACGGGCGTGCCGTGAGAGGCGCGAAAGGCCGCCGCTACGTTGCTCCAGCGGGCCTGGAGGTCGGGCTGGCGCGCTTGGGGCGGCGTGTCCTTCACACGCTCCAACGCGCCGAGGCGAGGCAGACCCAGGAGACGGCCAACCTCGGCGGCCAAGGCGTCTGCTTGGTTGAACCCGCGTTCGCGCTGGCGCCTGGGATGCAGGGGCACGCCTATTACACCAGCCACCTGCCAGTTGGTGGCTGCCACATACGCACCCAGCAGCGGGGCCAAGTCCTGTGCCGCGATGCGTGCCCCCACATACTTGAAACGAAGCAGGGCGCTCTTGAGGTTCGCGGTATACACGTAGGGCGCACGCAGCGCGTCACGGCTCAAGGGGAAGTCGGCGCAATGGCGGCATGGCATGCCTGGTGCTAGGGGCAACCCGCACACGAGGCACTGCGGCTGCGGCACCGCGGGGAGCTGGGCAGCGCAGGCCGCACACAGGATGGCGCCAGTGGTCTGACACCCCGAACACCGGCGCGGAAACAAGAACTCGGTAAGGGCGGCAGTGGCTCGACCGAACACCGGCTCACCCCCTGGTGCGGTTAACCCTCAAACAGCAGCCTATCGCCCACCTGGGTGCCGGTACGCAGCAGTACGCCAGCCGGCAGTTCCACCACGCCAGATGCCTTCCACACGAAACGGCTGGCCCGCCAGGCCCGCATCGCGTGGATAACGTGCACCACGACGCCCTGTTTGTCCAGGAAGGCAGCGTCGAACGAGAAGCGCATGAACGCGCTGTGGATGCTCTCGCAATCGGTGATGTGCAGCCCACCGCCCTCGGGCAGCGGCGGCCGGGCCATCAGGCCCCGGAACTTTTGCCAGAAGTTGTGGGCCGTTCGCAGGTCGGTGGCCAGCGTCTCGCCGGTGCGGGCGTTCCGCAGAAGTGGCATCGCGCTTACTTCACCTGCCCACCGTTCAGCATGATGGCGAGGTTTGGCCACATGGGGCCCAGAATCACAATCCAGAGCGCTGGCATCATGAACAACACCATCGGGAAGGTCATCTTCAGTGGGGCCTCATGGGCAAGCTTCTCCGCCTTCTGACGCCGCTTCATGCGCATCTGCTCGGATTGTACCTGCAGAATGCGACTGATGCTCACACCAAGCTGCTCGCCCTGGATGATGGCGGAGGTAAAGGTGGTGAGTTCCTGCGTATTGCAGCGCACGGCCAACCCACGCAAGGCCTCGCGCCGCGACTTGCCCATGCGCTGTTCACGCAACACCCGGGCAAACTCCCTGGTGAGCGCATTGTCCCACTTCTCGCTCACGGTCTGCATTGCCTGCTCAAAGCCCATGCCGGCTTCCACATTGATGGTCAGCAGATCCATGCAGTCCGGCATCGAGAGCACCAGTTCCTTTTGCCGCCGGCTGATCTTGCCGCCCAACCACATTTTGGGCAGAAGCATGCCCAGGGCCCCGCCAACTACCGGACCAAGCACCTTGACCACGATCGATTGGTCTGACCCCGAGAGCAGCAACAGCGCGGCGCCCATAGTGATGAGTGCCGAAAACCCCTGTATGCCCAGAAAGTCCGCCACCGTCATGCTGTTGGGGTTACCTGCAGCCTCCAGCTTTTGCCGGATATCGTCCAACATCTTCTGCGGGGTGCGCGATTGCACGGTGTTGGCAATCTTGGCGATCCTCGGGCGAATCATCCGTTCCGACAACGACCGCTCCAGCTCGATGTCCTCGAGGTTGGCAATCTTACCCGCGTACTGGTTCAGCCGCGACGCCACCGACTGATCGGCCGCCGGGCGAGTGAGCGCGAAGAACACCAGGAATACGCCGACCGCGGCCATGAACGCAAGACCTGTTGCAATCAACATGGTGGGTGCCCCCTAAACCTTGATGTCGGTGATCTTCTTCATGGCCAAAAACCCGAAGAAGATCATCAGCCCGGCGCAGATTGGCATGCACAAGTACGGGAAGCCGGCGAACATCGGCTTCATATACGCGCCGTTCAGCAGAAACATGACAGCCCCGATAAGCGCCGGCAGAATACTGACGATGTACCCCGCGCCCTGCTGCTGCGCCGTCAGGGTCGCGATATCGCCCTTCGACCGCGCCCGCTGGCGGATCATCTCGCCGATCTTGTCGAGCACCTCGGACAGATTACCGCCGACCTGCGCCGAGACGTTCATCGCGGTGATCATCATGTCGAGGTCTTCGCTCGGCACCCTTCGCATCAGGTTCACCAGCGACTCCTCGGGCGGGATGCCAAGGCTGATCTCGGCCACCACCCGCGCGAACTCGGTGTTGGTGGGCTGCGGCGCTTCCCGAGATGCCAGCGACATGGCCTGCGCCACGCTGTTGCCCGAGCGCAGGGCGCTGGAGATCAACTGAATGGTGTCGGGAAGCTGCTCGTTGAACTGCTTGAGCCGCTTGCCTGCGCGGCGTCCGATCATAATGCGGGGCACGAAGTACCCGAGGATGGCGCAGCCGATAACGAACGGGATCGGCATCCCCTCCACCAGCGTGTTGGTCACGCCCACCAAGTACCCGATAATGCCGCCGAAGCCCGCCGACAGCCCACGGGTGACCATGTACTCGCCAACCGTCACCTTGACGTCCGTCCGGACCAGCGACCCTTTGACCTTGTCGGCGTAGCCGGGCTGAACCAGCGTCTTCTCGACGGCGCCTGCGAGCATCTGCCCCGCAGTTTGCGACGCAACCTCGGAAGTAGCGACGGCAAGCTCATTGCCATCGCGCCGCCGGGTCAGCGTCTCGAAGCGCTCTTCAAAGGTCGTTTGGCTCTCAATAGTCGATTTCAGGCTCCACAACAGCAGGAAGATGCCTACTGCGGCCATGAGTGCGAGAAGAAGTGCAATTCCCATAAAGTCACCAAGTCCAAATCACGAGACTACGCGCCTGCTCCGCTAGAACGTCTTGACGCCGCCGCCGAACACTGATGGCGGTAGCTGAATGCCGGCTTCCTGAATGCGCCACATCTGCTTGGGGCGCAGGCCGGTGGGTTTGTGGTGGCCCAGGATCTTGCCGTTCTCATCGATCCCCGTCTGTTCGAAGAGGAACAGATCCTGCATGACCACGGTGTCGCCCTCCATGCCCTGCACCTCGGTCACGTGGGTAACCTTGCGGCTGCCATCGCGCATCCGCTCCTGCTGCACAATCAGGTTCACGGCCGAGGATATCTGCCGCCGGATGGCCGTCAGCGGTAGATCCATGCCCGCCATCATCACCAGCACTTCCAGACGGCTGGTGCAGTCTTTGGGCGTGTTGGCGTGCACCGTGGTCAGCGAGCCATCGTGACCCGTGTTCATAGCCTGAATCATGTCCAAGGCCTCGCCGCCCCGGCACTCGCCAATGACGATGCGGTCGGGCCGCATGCGGAGAGTGTTCATCACCAGATCGCGGATAGTGACGGCGCCCTTGCCCTCAATGTTCGCCTTACGGCTCTCGAGACGAACCCAGTGCTCTTGCAGCAACTGGCTTTCCGCCGCATCCTCCACCGTGATGATGCGCTCGTCCTCGGGAATGAAGCTGGAGAGCACGTTCAGCAGCGTGGTCTTGCCGGAACCAGTGCCGCCCGACACCACGATGTTGAACCGCGACATCACCGCGGCTCGCAAGAACTCGCCGAGTTCGGGACTGACGCTGCCGAACTTGATCAAGTCCTCGATGTACATGCGGTTCTTGGGGAACTTGCGGATGGTGATGGTCGGGCCATCCAGCGCCAACGGTGGAATGATGGCGTTCACGCGGGAGCCATCGGCCAGGCGGGCATCCACCAGCGGCGAACTCTCGTCGCAGCGGCGGCCCAATGGGCTGATGATCCGCTCGATGATGCGCTTCACGTGCTCGTTGTCTTCGAATCGCACGTCCGTCAGGGTCAGCCGGCCGCGCTTCTCAACGAAGACCTTGTGTGGCCCATTCACCATGACTTCGGAGACGGCGTCGTCGTCGAGCAGCGCCTGAATGGGACCCAGCCCGATGATCTCCGCCAGGATCGACTCGAACATCGTCTCGCGTTCGGTGCGAGGCAGCAGTTGGCCTTCCTCCTCCAGGATCTTGTCGTACAGCTTGCGTACAACTTCCCGCACCTTCACCCGGTCGTTCACATTCAGCTTGGGGTCCAGCTCCTTGATCAACCGGTCTTCCACAGTCCCCTTCATCTCTTTCGGCTGATCGCGAGAGGCGCGGCTGGCGGCCCCATCGCCACGCGCTGGCGCCACGTGGCCAGGTGGCTGAGCCGCAGGTGGCGGCGGGGCGGACGGTGGGCCGGAACTGGCGGGCGGCGGGGCGCTTTCAGCGCCCCCTGGAATCGACTCGAGCCTACGCAATAGAGACATGGATCCCTCCAGCAACAAGTAGCAGCGCGGACGTTTCGAGCGACAACCTTACTGCGGGCTGGGGCGCAGGCCAATCGCTAACTGCACCTGTTCGCTGGTGAGTACGTCGGCGCGAATGGTCGGGTTGTCTTTGTCCACCGCTGGATGAATCAGGAAGAAGGGATTCATGGTCTCCAGCAACTTCAGCACGATCGCCTCTCGTGGCGAGACCTGAAAGATCATCGTGGGGCTGGCTGCTCCCGGCGCGTCACCCGCCTGGCTCAGGTTGCCGATGGCCTTGATCTCCAGCGGCTTGGGGGTGTTCTGAAAGCTGGTACTCGGAAACACCTGGGCCACCTGGTCGCCACCGGCGCCTGGCACCTTGATGAAGATGTTCACCCGGTCACCCTGCTTGAGGATGCCCGCAGTGATGAGCTTCGCGGCTTCCGGGTACTCCACCGAGACCACCGTCTGGCCCGACTCCAACGTATAGGCCGCCTCGACCAACTGGGGTGGCGCAACCTTGGGTGCGGGTCCGGTGGGCACCTGCACCTCCGCCGGTACCGTCGACGCTTTACTTGCCGCCGTCTGGTCTTGGGTGATCGGCAGCCAGGCTGGTATGCGCTCCTTAGCGAACACCTTGTCCGTCACATCCTCCAACTTGAGGAAAGCCTTGGGCGGCACCAGGCTGATCGGCATCTCCACCACGTCCAGAAGGTCACGGCTGAGCTTTGCCCGCTCGGGGATCTCCACTCGGGCCAGCACCACCTGCTTGCGAGGCTCCGCGCCTGCCTGCGTCACGCTGTTGGCCATCACGAAGACGATGCCGAAGGCCAGGAACGCCAGGACAACGCCCAGCATCATCAGTACCTTGCTGCCACCCTTGCTGCCCATATCAATCCTCCTGGAGTGCGGACGGCCAGCCGTATGCCGGTATGGCTCGTGCCGAGAACGCTATCTGGTCACATAATCGGCCAGGTCAGCGCTCTTCAAACACCAGAGGACGAATGCGTATCAGTGGGCGATGGGGAAACGCTCGAACAGGGAGTAGCCCTCAGCCTCGGTCACCAAGCGGAACCCGAAGGCCCTCAGGTCAGCGGGTGTCACCTGCTCCCACGCCTTCGCCCGCTGCGGCTCCAGCAGCAGGTGCGTCGCGCCGTAGCGATCGGCGGCCGCGACTGCGGCGGCGGGGCCATCGCTGGGCACTTGAATCGACGCCTGCCGGGTCACATACCACCAGCCGGGCGGGTTCAGGGTCATCACCACCGGCTGGGCGCCCGGAACCGCGGGTGCGATGGCCTGATAGCCATCCACTTGCCGGTGCCAGTCCCGCGCTTGATCAAACGTGAGGTACACGCACAGGCCAGCAGATAGAGCCACAAAAATGAGACTGAAGTTCCGGAACGCCACCGGTGGATTCCAGTGCGGCAGGCGTTTGGCTACCCAATGCACGGCCATTTCAATGCCGACGACGGCGGCGATGGCAAGCCAGGGTACCAGGGCCACCCCGGAGTGCAGCATGGACCCTCGGCCACTGGGAAACGTGAATGCCAGCGTCATGACCAGGTACAACAGCACACCATAGGTGAACGCCGGCCCCATGGGCCCCCAGTGGCGCAGCCGCCACCAGCCCGCCACTGCGAAGGGAATAAGCCAGTACTCGAGCCCGAACAGCACCCCCAGGTTGCGCACTGCAGCGGTCAGCTTGCCCTGCACAATCGGCCCGATCTCCTGCGCTAGGTAGCGATCGAAGGTGAGCGGCAACTGATACGAGAAGATCTCGTTGTATTCGGTCAGCCAGAGCGTCTGCACGCCACCGCTGGGCAGCAGGGCCCCAGAGACCGCGAGATTGCGCAGCAGCCAGGGACCCATGCACACCAGGTACGCCGCCAGGCTCGCGGCCAGCGCAAGGGCGTGGGAACGCCCTAAGCACCGGCGCTGGGTCACCACAACGCTGACCCAGGCGGCCACCGCCAGCTGCGGCCCGTCGGCCCGCGCCAAATGGGCGACCGCTGTCGCCGCCCCAAGGCCCAGGCCCAACAGCAGCGGGGTGCGGGGTGCAACCTGCGAGAGACGGCCGGCCAGCAGAAACACCGCCAGCGCAGCCAGGGCGAACGCGCCGAAAGAGTCGAGCGTGGTCCAGTACACAAAGTAGTAGCCGCAGAACAGTGCAATGCCAGCGGCTATCGCGCCCCGGAAACGTCCCCCCAGACGGCGGGCGGCCGCGACGGCAGTGATGGCCGGCACCGCCGCCGACAGTGCGAGCAACGGCACCTGCGCCAAGCGAAAGCTCTCGCCACCCAACGCCAGCACCGGCGCCATAAACAGCGAGGTCAGCGGCATCCAGTACAGGTTGCTGGCATGAGACACCGCCACCGCGTTGGTCAGATAGTTCCAGACCACATCCTCGGTGAAGCCGCGGCCTGCGGCCAGATTCACCGCAACGTGGTAGTAGTAGTACGCATCCATGAACCCCGGCGTGCGAAAGACCTGCGCAGCGGCGGCCAATGCGGCGAATGCGGCAGCCCAAACGCCGATCGCCAAGCGAAGGCTCGCGCGGGCGCCGGGTGGTGCGGCAACCGGAGGGGTGGGGGGCGGGGTGGTGACGGTGGGGTGCAACATGAGAAAAGGGAGAGCCCGTATTGCTGCGGGCTCCTCCTCTAGGGCCTAGAGTTACGCTGGGCTTCTGCCCTCAGAGTGACGCCGTGATCGTGCTGAACATGACTGCCATCTGGTCATGGAACACCATGACCATTGCAATGACCACCAGCAAAACCATGAACATGATGAGGCCGTACTCAACCAGGCCCTGCCCACGTTCCAGTTTCAGCGCTCGCAACACGTCCCTATCACATCCTCTCTGAATGGTCCGGGGGACGTGCGGCCCCCGGACGTTCCCATCTTCGAGAGACTTAGATAGAGCCGGTTACCTGGCTGAAGATCGAGCCGATCTGCGGGCCAAGCAGCACGAGAATGGCGATGATCACAATTGCGACCAAGAAAATGATCAAGCCGTACTCGACCAAGCCTTGTCCTTCTTCGCGATTGAGCAATGACAACATGGGTACTGACCTCCTTTCCTCCAGTTTATTTCGTTCTGGAGGTGGGGCGATAAAGAACAATTGCTTGTTAGAACTCTCCAAAGATGCCCCGCACTCCAAGCACATTTCTATGTTGATATCGTGCCTATAATAAGTCAAGTGCGTTGGGTCACACCTCCCGGTACTTTCGTCTAGCCGCAACGGGGCAATGGGCGCGGCCGCGCGTTTCCAGTCACGGCAGAGCCAGAACATGCATTAGTTGGGTGCTGTCTACCCCGGGAAACACCCGCGCCGCAGCGACCGGCCGGCCACCCCAATCGCCGGTCAAGCCCTCATACAAAGGCGGGTACCAGCCGGGGATAATGAGTGCGCGCCGTACCCCCTGTTTCTGGAGCAAGCGCACCACGCCGCTGATGTCGCGGGGGCCGGCCAGCAGCGACGGCGTCGCCAAGCCTGCCATGTCCACTAGCGGCCGGCGGGTGAAGTACGCCAGCGCGCCGATATCGTGCGCGGCGATGGTCTCGGCGGGCGCGGTATTCTCTGCAACCCAACGCGCGCTCCACACCTGCTGGCTGTTGATATAGCCGATGTTCCCGGCGTACGCCTCGGCGCCCCGCACCAGCCCGTACCCCGCATAGAGCACCAGCAACGCCGCGCCGGCGAATGCCAGCCGGGGCAGCCGCAGACGCTGGGCGAGCAGCCGGCTCCCCTGCAGTCCGTAGAGCAGTGCCAGGGGCAGCAGCGGGAACAGATACCGGCCGTGATGGTACAGCGCCGGTAACCACAGCGCATATGCCGCAAGCAGGCCGGCGGCCCACAGCAGCGGCAAAACCACCGGTGCCGGGAAACGGCGGAAGCCGGTGACAATCATAGCCGCCAAGCCGGGCAGAAGCAGCAGCTCCGGACCGCGGGCCAGCACGGCTAGGGTCGAGCCCCAGAACGCCGCGAACCGGGTCAGGTCGAACCCCGAGGCGTAGGCGGCGTTCTTGGCGAAGAAGGTGGCCGGCAACGGGCTGCCGTACTGGCTCAGGTTCAACGCTGCTACCGGCGCCAGCGGCAGCACGGCCCCGATGGCAAAGCCGGCCAGAGCCTGAGGCCCGCAACCCCGTACCACCACTAGCCAGCACGCCACTAGGGCGGTCAGCGCCAGGCCTTCGGTGCGCGTGGCGGCAGCAAGCCCGCACACCAGCCCCAGCAGCCACAGTTGCGAACGGATCGGGCGAACGGCGAGCCAAAGGGCCAGCAGCGAAAGCACACTGCACAGCAGCGTTTCCATGCCCGAAAGGCCAGCCCATACCAGCCGCCACT
>SHYE01000092.1 GCA_009692935.1 Dehalococcoidia bacterium
CACCCCAGTACCGAAGGGCCATCACTTTCACGTACTCCCTTCGCTCATTCACCGTCATAGTCTCATTTGGCGGCATGGTTCCCTCAGTAACATCCCTAGCTGAGTGAACCCTACCCTCTTCGGTAACATTCTAGGTGAGTGAATACGGGGGGTTGTCAAGCCTCTGTGCGTGCTGTACCATCCCACATTGCGCAGTGCGGTATATCCACATTTGAAGGCGTTCTCCGCCCACCATGACCACCCCACCCTCGGACAGTTCCGAGTCGCTCCATAGCTTGCTTGCCCGGGCCCGATCCGAGCGCCGGCTGAGCATCGCTCAGTTAGCGGCTAGCACAAGGCTCAGCCCTAACGCGGTGCGCTGGATTGAGCGAGGCATCACGCAGCCGAAGCCCGAGAGCTTGTGGCACTAGCGGGTGCCCTTGGCCTGCCGTACGAACTCCTGCTACAGAAGGCGGGTTACCTGGAACAGGGGCTGCCCCCCAGTGATGAGCAAGACGTCCTAAGGCTGTACCGTGCACTTACGGCAGAGCACCAGGCACTGGCTCGCCAGCTGCTGCAAGCCTTGGGGCAGGCGGGCGATGGCGAGCCAGTGCCTAAGTCCGTGACTGCCTTAGGCCAGTCCGAGAGCGTATAGCACATCGCTTAACTCAAGGGCGTAAGAGCACAGGTGTCAGAGCACCTGATTATGAATCGTTAATGATCAGTGCATTGCGCGTGTGGAGGCGGATTGAGCTACCTGCCTCCACACGCGCAATGAGCCCCACCAAGTGACTATCGCAAACGGTCGGCGCTCACCGAATCGCGGGTGCCCATCACCTGAGACCTTGAACGGCGCTCAGGCAACAGGCACCTCCGAAGGCGTGGTTGCGCGGCGGGTTGTTTGCTGAGCTTGTCGAAGCGGCCAGCAGGGTGGGGGCCACCAGCTCGGGGAGGGTTACTTAGGCCCGAGCAGCAGCCTGTGCTACCTCTCGCCCGATCCGAATGCTGTAGTTCTGTCCGCGGTCTTCTGGATACACCTGGGTGTTGTTCGCGAGGAACAGCCCGGCGATCGGCGTCGCCAGCGTGGGGATCTGCTGGGAGTAGTTCGCGGTGATGATCGGCTGAGCGGCATCCTCACGGTACACGTGCCATTCTCGTATCCAGCTTTGGTCGAACGCGGGGTTGATGCGGCGCAGGTGGGGAAGGTAGGCCGCTAGCACCTCATCGTCGGGCGTCTGGTAAAAGGGATCATCCGCGGCAATGTAGTTCGAGAGGTACACCACGTGCTTGCCGCCGTACTGGGCCCGATCAACCAGGTTCGTGTGCTCGATGACGGCGACGAAGGGCACCGTACGATCGCTGATGTTCATCCAGTAGATGTGGCTCAGCGGGTGGACAAGAGTCATCAGGAGGCACATATTGGCCTGGTAGCGGGTGGCGGTCAGTAGACTGTGGTAGCTGGAAGGCAACTCCGGGACCAAGCGCAGGAGTGCAGGCGAGGGTACTGCAGCGATAACGCGGTCGACCGGAAACACCAGATGCGCACCCTCAGGTTGGGCCAGACCGGCACTCAACGCTGCCGCGGCGTCGGCGGCGGGCAGTGCCGCTTCCACCGCCACCGCGCGACCGTCCACCACGCGCACGCCAGTGACTTGGCTGTCGGTGTAGACGTGGCCGCCGTCCTGCTGCACCCGAAGGCCGAGCGCCTCCCAGAGTTGCGCGAAACTCCCCCGTGGGTACCCGAGGAACTCTTTGTTAAGGCCCTTGCGCGAGCCGAACCGCAGGCGCATTTTCCAGTGAAACCAGGCCATCCCAACTTCGGGTGACGCGCCCCCGAACTTACCGCTGAGCAGCGGGCCCCAGATCGTGTCGAAGGACGCCTGACCCGCCCAAGCGCGGAGCCATCGCTCGGCGGTATCCGACTCGAATCGCCGCCAGTCGGGCTGCCGCTGGAGGTAGAGGCTGACCAAACCCAGGCGGAGGCGGTCTACCAGCGAGAGTGGGCTGAACCGCAGCAGGTCTCGGGGCGTCACGAAGTTCCAGACCTGCCCCTTGCTGAAAAAGCCCACGGTGGAGGGGTGCCATTGCATCCGGTCACCGATGCCCAGTTCCTCCATCAGCTCGGGAACGAGGGTGTCCGACAGAAAAATGTGGTGGTACAGGCATTCCAGGGGTGTGCCTTCTACCACGACTGTGCGAAGCTGCCCGCCCACCCGGGGGCCACGCTCGAACAGCAGGACGTCGTGGCCCAACCGCTGCAGCTCGTGTGCCGCCGTAAGTCCGGCCGCCCCGCCGCCGATGACCGCTACTCGCATTACCGCGCCTCCGGTTGCCGGGCCGGGCCACTCGCTTCAGAGAGCAGGCCTCGGAAGGAGAGGTTCTCTTGCGCCAGGTAGATGAGGCCCGCGATAACTACCGGGATGATGAGCACAGCGTGCACCAGCAGGGCGAAAGCAGCCGACTCGGTGGGCGAGAGGCCGTAGAGCACCAGCGTTTCGGCACAAAAGAACTCGAATGGCCCGATACCAGCCTGGGACGACGGCAGCGCGGTGGCCAAGTTGGCCGTGCACATGGCCACCAAGTAGGCCACAGCCGGTACCTCGATGCCCAGTGCGAGGCCGGTGAGGTAGAACACCGCTGTTTCCCATCCCCAGCACCGCACAGCGTGCACTGCCACCAGGGCCAGCGTGCGCGGCTGCCGCACCACCGACACGCCCTCCAACAGCCCAGCGCTCAGCCGACCGATGGGGCCTCGTACCTTCTCTGGCACGCGTGTGGCAACCCGCAACCACAGGCGCTGAACGGTGCGATGGCCGGCCAAGAGAAGGATGACCGCGAGCGTAACCCCAACGAGCACCGCACCCATGATGAACAGGATGCCGGCTATCAACTCTGCCAGCGGCGAAAACAGCGCGGCAATCGCGAGGAAAGACAGCAGGGTGAGGCCGTCGGATAAGCGCTCGATGGCGATGGTGCCGAAAATGGGTGCACGCGGCAGGTTAAAGCTGCGGCCCGCAAGATAGCTGCGGACCAGTTCGCCGGTGCGCACCGGCAGCAGGTCGTTCGCCATGTAGCCCATGACCACGTGCCGGAACAGCGGGTACGCCGGCACCGGCCGCAGGCGTGAGAGCAAGGCTTGCCATCGCAGCGCGCGGAACCACACCCCGGCGAAGTACACCGGCACGGCAGCCACCAGCCAGCGATAGTCGGCGGCCGCCAGCGCGGCGCCAACATGCAGCCCGTCGAGTTGGCGGACGAACAGCAGGAGAAAGATACCGGAGATCAGAAAGCCGATTTGAGTCTTACGGGAAGACAGCATATTGGGGGCCTCCGAGGGCTAGCGAAAATGACGGATGAGCGGGGCGGCTACCAGGGGCGCAGGCGTTCGGGTGGAATGCGCTCGAAGCTCGGCCTGCCGGGCAGCCGCCACTGCAGGTAAAGATGTGCGTACGAGCCTGCGACGAGGTGCCTGATGCGAATTCGGTGCAGTCCCTCGGTGAGTTGCACCGCAGCTTCAGGCTCGAGTCGCCCGCCGACGCTCACCAGCGGCGCTCCGTCAATCTCGACCTCGGCAGATGAAAGCGCTGCGGCCAAGAATCGGTAGCTCCCGGTAACCGGCGCAATCAGGCTCCCAGTCCATTCGGCGGTAAACGGACGATCGATCGGTGGCACGTGGTAGTACACGTATGGCGAGGGCTCGGTGCGCCGGAGTGCTGGTGCGGGCGCGTAGTTTTCACCATTTCGATAATCGACCGTAAGTCCCATCGGGCGAATGGCGCCACGGTACAGCGCTTCCTGCGGGATGGGCTCGAAGTTTGCTTGCCCGGGGCCGCTCCAGAGCAGGCGGACGTCTTGCCCGCTTGCGCGCCCGGCCAGTTCGATCTGATGCAGCCCTTGCGCCAGCGACGTGTTTGCAATCGCGCCACCAGATACCAGCGGGCGGCCATTCAGCAGCAGGCGCATTTCCTCGGGGCCATCCAACCACAGGCGGTAGTCACCGCCCTTCGGCGCCAGCAGGCTGCCAACGGCCGAGAGTTGCCACGAGGGCGCGCCCGCTGGCAGCGTGATGGTGCCGCTGGTGGCGATGAATTCACGGGGGCCACCGCCGCTTGAGGCGCTCTCTGGTGTGACGGTCACCGGCAGTCCGCGGGTAGCGGCCACCGTTTCGGCCGACACCGTACAGGTGAATGCGACAGCCTGCGGCGCTGGCGGCCGAGTCACGGGCTGACAGCCGGCGTCGGGATAGTATGCGGCGGCCAGGGCGTAGTACACCGGCTCTTCCTCGGCGAAGACGAAGGTAGCCCCGCGGTCATCGCGAATGGGCAGGTGCATCTCTGGCTCCAGCCGGTTGGCAGGCTTTCCGGTCATGAACTCCACCGTTGGGTGGGCGGCGTAATGCACCGAGCCATACACGCGGTCGCGATCTTCGGCGGCCAGCACCTTTTGGGCCAGAATGGTAGCGCCCATCGAGAAGTCTTCCCAGACCCTGGGGTCTTGTCGCTGTGGGCCGAAGTAGGTGCTGAGGTTCGACGCACCCGCCAGGAAGACCAACACCACGGCGGCCAGATTGCCGGTCTCGGGCTGGAGACGGCTGGTGGCTGCTGCCAACCCGATGGCCGCCAGCAGCATAGCGGGCGCAACGGCGCCGATGGCTCGGAGGCCCTGAGGCGCCTCGAAGGCAACTGAGAGAATGCCGGGCAGCAGCATGAAGGGCAGCCACGCGAGCACCAAGGCGAACTGGGGTTGCCGCCAGCGCGCCGCAGCAACCACTAGCCCGACGATCATGAAGACTGCCGTCACCACATCTAACATGGGCGCGCCCGGAAGGTTGTGCCGGCCGTTGCGGTCCCCGGCAATCTGCAGCATGCCAGCGTGCTTCATGGCCGAGTCCCAAATGGCTGGGAGCAGCAACCCGGGAGGAGTCGTTGAGAAAACCGAGGCTTGTTGCGGCCGGTTCAGCACTTCTGCTGGGCTGGTGAGAGTCGAGACCGCCACCGGCGCGGCAATAAGCAGCGCCCCGGCAACGGCCAGCAGCAGTCCACCGCGATGATGCCAGAGTCGCTTAGGCTGGGTGACCGCCAGGCTCGCCAGGGCAACCACCATCACACCGGCCATGAACACATTGGAGGTGTAGAACCAGACGAGTGCGCCCAGGCTGACCCCCAGCAGCGCGTAAAGCGACCGGCGGCCGGTGTGGAGCGCTCCCAGGGCGGCCGCGACCACCAGCAGGGTGAGCATCGGGGTGGTCGCCCCCTGCATGGCGATTCGGCTGAAGTTGATATCCCAACGAGCCACCGCGAACAGCGCCGCAGCGATGAGCGCGACGCGATACCCGAAGGCCAGCCGGGCCACGGCGTAAGCCAGGCCAGTCGAGACTACGCCCGCCAGAGCCGAGGCCATGCGAATGGCGAACACCGACTTGCCAAAGATCGCCTCCAGCCAGGACACCAGATAGATGTACGCTGCCGGTGTGGTGGTGCCCTCTGAGTAGACCGGGCGGAACGGCGCGTCGGTCAGGATACGCCAGGCTTCTGATCCGATGCGAGCCTCGTCGTACCAGAGGCCCTCTGGGAACCTGTCCAAGTCCCACACTCGTGCGGCGAGCGCCACCACCAGCACGGCCAGCAACCCCAAGCGATGCCGCCCACTGACGGTGAAGTCGCTGATGGATGGACCTGCGAACGGCCGGGCATCGGCCGTGTGTCCGGCCCAAACCCACAACGCCGCAGCACCCATAACGAGCAGTTGCGCCGGGAAGAGTCGCAGGTCTGGCGCCAAGATGAGCACGACGGCGAGCGCGGAGGCGAGGGCCGCTGCCATAGCCAGCCACTTCGCCGTTCGGCTGGCGGGTGGGGCCGCGAGCAGACCTGGGGCGAGCGGGAGTGCCTGCTCGGTGTCCTGCCCCCCGCGCTGCGACCGCCACACTGCCCCGGCGCCCGCGGCGTAAAGCACCAGCCCGTCAAGCAGGCCCAGCTTCAAGTGGAAGACCAGTTGCCCGGCAAGGCACAGCGCAAGGCCGCCCAGCAGCCAGAGCATTGGGCTTTGCGTTGTCGCTAACCGTCCGGCGATGCCACGCCCCCCGTTGGCTCGCGCCCGAGTGGTCATCAGCGCAGCGGCGGGAAGCGCAGCACCCGGTTGTTACCGCTGTCGGCCACCACCACTCGGTCTTCAGCATCCACGGCTAAACCAACCGGGACGTTGAGTGACCCGAGGTCTGCGCCGAACTTCCCGTAGGTGCCCAGTGGTGCACCGTTGCGATCGTAGCGGATGATCCGGTGAGCGTCCGGGTCGGTCACCAGAATGTTCCCCTCGGGTTCCACGGCGATATAGGGTTTGTTTTGCAGGCCGGTCCCCGCCCAGCCTTGAATGGGGAACTCGCTCAGGTACTGGAAGTTGCCGTCGAAGCGTTGGACCCGCCGGTTCCAGGTGTCGGCCACCAGGAACGAGCCGTCCGCCGCGTAGGCAATACCGACCGGCTCGGCGAACTGCCCCGGTCCGCGCCCAGCGACGCCCCAGGCGGCCAAGAAGCGGCCATCTTGCGAGAACTTCTGGATGCGCTTGTTACCGGTATCGGTGACGTAGAGGTTCCCGTCTTTATCCATGGCCATTGCTCGAGGCCCGTAGAACACGCCGGGGCTGCGGTCACCGCCTCCCTGCACCTCGCCGAACGTGCCCCACTTGGTGAGGAAACGGAGATTACTGTCGAATTTTTGGATGCGGTGGTTCCAGGTGTCGGCCACGTAGACGTTGTCGGCGCCACCCACTAGAATGCCCCACGGTTCGTTGAATTGGCCGTCACCGGCGCCGGTATCCCCAACCTGGGCAAGTACCCGGCCGGCGGCATCTAGCTTCACGACGCGGTTGCGCCGGCTATCGACCACGTAGACATTACCGGCGCCATCAACCGCGGCGCTCCGTGGCGCCTGCAACGCGCCGTTGGCTTGTCCTGCAGATGCGAGTACCGCTTCGGCGGCCCATCCACCGCCAGCGGGGGGGACTAGAGCCTGCTCCGAAGGGCGTCCGGCGGGGGGTACAGTGGTAGGGCCCAGTGCCGCGGCCGCACTGGCAGGGTAGAACACCAGAATCTCGGACGAACCCAAGCGCTGACTGCCGAGATCACGGGACATGAAGTAGGCCCACTTGCGGCCCCAGTTCTCCGGCGTCGTCAAGTCTTTGACGATCGCGCCCAGGCTCTCGCCATTCGGCAATTGGAGCGAGGGGCGAGCGATGCCGAAGTCATAGCCCTCCGGGAACCACCAGCGCAGGGGGATGCGCGCTGGCGAGAGAAAGCGGTCGGCGTAGGCGGCCATCATTTGCTGATTACTCGCCCCCACCATCACCACCGTGCCCCTCGGCTCGCCGGAGGCCTTGCTCAGGTCCGGATAATCCACGTTCTTGTAGTGCCGCAGGTACCACGCCCATGGCCACGTGAAGCCTTCCACCGAATCAACAGTGATGGGCAACTCCTCGCGCTGGCCGGTGGTGGCCGCGATACGCTCGATGTTGCGGAGCGCGCGCGGAATCTCGGGTGACGTTTGGGTGTAGATCAGCATCTCCACCGGTATGTCGCCATGGGCGTAGGACACTTGCAGCCCGGCCCGCAAGGTCAGCGCGCCGCCCACCACCAGCAGGACGGTCGCAACCGCCACCATCGCTAAACGACCGCCCAGGCCTCGTACCAACGGCACGGCCTTGAACCCCAGGAACACCAGGACGCAGAGGGCCGCAAGCGCCTGCAGGGCCTCGGCCAAGGGGGATGAGGCCTGATTCAGTGCTCCGGTGCTCGCAAAGAGTGATCTGAGTGCGAACGGCAGCACCGCAACGATCAGGGCGAGGTACACTCCGCCTCTGGCAGCGAACTCCCGCCAGGGAACCCGCTCCAGGAACACCCCCAGCGCCTTGCCCGCCATCAGCGCCAGCGGCAGCGCCAGATGGACGTTGAGCCAGGGCATTTTCTCGCCGGCGAAGCTATACAGCAGCAAACTGGTGCCGAACCACCAGAGCAGGAACCAGGTGAACTCACCCGCCATTGGGTCATCCCCTACCGCTGGGGACCGGTCACGCCGCAGCTTGAAAAACAGCCATCCCGCAACGCTGAGGCCCAGCAGCAGGAACTCATACACCATAATCAGCAGGGTGTAGTAGTACCAGGGCTGGCTTCCTCGCTGGACATCGTGCTGCTCCAGCCAGTATTCAAGGCTGCCCCATACCCCGGAACCAAGCCCACCGATGTTGGTCAGGAAGGTGCTGTACAGCGGGACAAACACGACCAGGAAGACCAGAACCGCCTGCTTCCAAAGCGGTGCATTCCACCGCCGGCCAATCACATAGGCAAGGAGGCTGAGGACGGCCACCACACTGCCCCCGGCAATCGCCTTACCGAGGATGGCGGCGGGTGGTGGGCCCGCCGGCTGCCCCCAGAGGGTAGACCACGCCTGCGCGACGTTGCTGAGCAGCGCCCCCAGAAGCGACTGCCCGAGCTCGGTGAACTCTCGCTCCAAGCCCCAGAGCAAGGCGGCCGAAGCCGATGCCATGGGGAGGCAAAGGGTGCCGATCAGAATCGTCATTCCCGTTCTATTGGAGACGTCGCGGAAGTCGAAGCGCCGCAGCCGGGGCAGAATCTCCCGCAGGCTGGTGAGGAACAGGTAGCTGCCGAAGGACGATACGGTGAGGTAGGTGACCTCTTTGGTGGCGAAGCCCAGCGAAAGGGCGCCGGCAGCCAGCAGGGCGTAGAGCCGGTTTCCGGTACTCATATAGCGCCAGATGCCCAACACCAGCAGCAGATTCCACAGCGCTATATAGATGTCGTTCCGGATAAAGCGGCTGTAGTAGAACAGCGTGGGCGAGAACGCGATGAACACCGCTGCACAAAGCGCACCGCTCCGGCCCAAGTAGCCGCGGAAGAAGTAGGGCATGGCCACGGTAGCCGTACCCAGCAAAGCGGGCAGGACCCGCGACGTGCAGTCGCTATCGCCGAACAGCAGATAGATGAGTGCCACGGCATGGAACTGGAAGGGCCCGTGCATCAGCGGATCATGGGTGTAGCCGCGCCCTGCG
>SHYE01000093.1 GCA_009692935.1 Dehalococcoidia bacterium
GCCCGCCTTGATAGCCGTTGCCGCGGGACAACCACCGTGAGGAGTCAGGCTGCCGTGGGAGCGATTT
Organism: Dehalococcoidia bacterium; assembly: GCA_009692935.1. GTDB lineage: Bacteria > Chloroflexota > Dehalococcoidia > SHYD01 > SHYD01 > SHYE01. Next base: position 68 of record SHYE01000093.1, read on the forward strand.
ACATTGTGGAGGGCGTTGCCGGCGCGGGGAAAGATACGCTGGTTAACCAACTGGTGACGGCGCTCAGACCAGACGAGCGCCCGCTCATAATCTGGAGCGAGTCGGCGGTGCTGGCATCCTGGCATCACTACTATCTGCCGGGCATCGATGAATTACGCCTAGACCTCAGCGAGCGACTGGCGCCATACCTTCAGGCAACACTGGCGCGAGATCCGGACACGGTGTTCGTCTTCAATCGTTTCCACGTGTCGCATGCCGTCTGGAGAGTGGACAAGCGGAACAACACCCCGGAGTTGGAGCGGTGGCATGACAGCCTGGTCGCGCAGCTTCGGGGCCTGCCGGTGCAGATTCTGCACCCAACCCTCAGCGAGCAGGAGGCGCCCGCCCGAACCAGCCACGCCGAGCGACGCGAAGTGGCCTGGGAGCGTTTCCTGGAACGGCGTGCCAGCGAAACGGGACACACCAGCGCTGCCGGCCTGTACCTTACGCAGCAGCGGCTGATGGTGGAGGTCATGGAGCGGGATGGCCTGCCTTATCGCACGCTCGCGGTGGCTCATGACCGTCCGCTCGATCTCACCGGCATACTCCCGATGCCTTAGGCGTCACTGTCGGCAATCCTCACGGAATCACTACGTTACGGGTGGCTGGGCGCCACCGACTCTGTGACCACTGCTCGACGGGACTCCCCTCCAACGTGGACTGGAAAGAGGCGCATGCGACTGGCACTTCTGCGGGACCCACAATGCCGCAGGCAGCAGCGATCAACGCTCAGCGGATCTCAGGACCGAGGAACCGCGAGGGTCGGTGCGGCCCACCCGTCCTTGCACATGAACAAGCTCCAAGCCCGTCAGTGTTCGGTGCCGCCCGTGAAGTTCCAGCCCGCGATGCGGAGCGCCGGAACGCGATTACTGCCACCAAACTCCCGCACGAGCTTGGTGTCGCGACCGATGGCTTCGACGTTGCGGAGCGCTTCGAGGTAGCCCTGCGTGAATCGCAGATTCCGAACGGGCGCCACGATCCGGCCGTCTTCGATCAGGAACGTACCGTCGCGGGTCATGCCGGTGACAGTCACGGTAAGTGGATGCACCGTGCGCGTGTACCAGAAGCGCGTCACCAGCACGCCACGCTTCACCCCCGCCACGAGATCGCCGTAGCTGGCGGCGCCAGAGGCGAGGTGCAGGTGCAGGGGGATGGGGCCGAAGGTGCTGCCGGCCGGCAGCGCGTGCCCAGTCGAGGCGCGGTACTCCTTCGCTGCGGTCATCCGATCGTACACTGCCCCTACGGCGACGCCACCTCGAATGAGGTCCACCCGCTGTCGGGGCACACCCTCATAGTCGAAGGGCATGGTTAAGGTGTCGCCAGCGAGACCGTCGTCCCAGATAGAGACGTTGGCGCCCACCACCTGCTGGCCCAGGTGTCCCGCCATGAAAGAACGGCCTTCCTGCACCGCCTGCGCGCCGAAGCCTTCATAGGAGAGGAAATCCAGCAGATCGGCAACGGCCGGTTCTTCCAACACCACGGTGTAGGCGCCGGGCTCGAGCGAGCGTGGCTCCCGCCCCTCGACGGCTTTGCGGACCGCGCGGGCGCCAATGGCCTCGGCATCGATCTCGGCCACGTCGACCGCGGTATGGTCGCCGAAACCTGACGACGTTGGCGACATGACCACGGTGTTGAGATTCGCATGGGTGCTTTCATGCTGCTGCAACACGCCGTGTGAGTTGGCCAAGGTCACGCGGCTATGCTCGGTGCTGAACGCGCCGGCGGCGGTCAGGCCAGCCGCCATGGCTTGCGACACCACCGCACGCACCCCCTCGGCGCGACGGTCAGGCCCGAAGGCGAGGGTGCCGGCGGCAACACCAGTTGCGGCGCTGGCAAGCGCAGGACCAGGCATACCCGCATAGTCGGGATTCTCGACCTGGAACCGGGCAAGCTCGGCGGCACGCTCGACGGCAAGGCGAGCACCGGCCGGGTCGGCGCGGTTGAGCGACGCCACACCCACCCGCTTGTCCTGCGCCACCCGCACCAACAGGGAGGCGTCCTGCTCGGCGACGTTCTGGTGGATCTCGTTGTTGGCGAACCGGGTGAGTGTCGAGTCGCTCTCGAAGATGGTGACCTCTGTTTCGTCGGCCTTGGCCGCCACCATCACGGCGTCCACAATTGCCCGAATCGCGCTATCGGTCAGCACTCGACCCTCCTGCCATGAACTGCCGATAGAATCGAGCGTCGACCTCGGTCAGGCTACGCAGCACCCGATCTGCCACGCCGAACTCGGGGCGCGGTCTGGTCTGTTCATCCGGGACCGCGATGCAGGTCATGCGAGCAGCCTTGGCCGCGATGGTCCCGGCGATCGAATCCTCGAAGGCGAGGCAGGCGGTGGGATGTACCGCCAGCAAGCCCGCGGTGGTGAGGTATACGGCCGGGTGCGGCTTGCCGTAGAGCTCGCCCGCCGCCGAGCGCACCACCGGCACCAAGTCGCGAATGTCCAAGCGGGCCACCGCCGCCTCTACCACGGGGATGGTGGAGGATGAGGCGATGGCGGTTTTGAGACCGAGGTCACGGGCAAGTGCTATGGCCGCGCGCGCGCCAGGCAACGCTTCCCCTCGCGACCCGATAAGCCGAACCATCTCGTCCTCAATCAGCGTCATTACCGCGGCGTTGGAGAGCCCCCCCGACCAAGGGCACCGGCCGTACCAGTAGGCCACCGATTCGTCGAGACGCATGCCCATGGTCGCCCGAATGTCCTCAGGCTCCACCGGCATGCCGAGGCCCTGGAAGATGCGTGACTCGCCCTCCCGCCAAAGCGGCTCGCTGTCGATCAGTAGGCCGTCGAGGTCGAAGATAACCGCTTCCACTGACCTCATCGTGCTGCCAAACGTTGCCGGCCCAAGTGTAGTATCAACCCCTTCTCGCCCTCTTTCATTGCCCACTGATGGTTCCAAGAAAACAACGGCTTGAGCACCGGGGAAAGCGCCTTGAGCAGGGCGAGATCCGCGCGAATGTCCCAGTCTAGGCGGGCGGTGACCGCATTCGCGTGCTGTTGCAGCGTCCAGCGCCCCACGCCGTTGAAGTCGCCGGTAGCACTGATCTCAATCATAGTGGTAGGTTCGATGGCGGTCACCTCGGCAGTCCAGCGTAAGTGGTACGGAAGCCAGCCCTTGGTGTGATAGCGGTAACGGCTGCCGATTGGGGCGCCGTCTCCGTGGCCAGCTTCCGGGGTCACTTCGAGGAAGACGCTGGACCACCACTTGGGGAAGGTGGTCGCGTCGGATATGAGCGGCCAGACCTGCTCGAGGGTAGCCCCGGGAATGAACCACGGAGTCACAAAGTGGTAGAAGTTCGAGGGCACGTTAGACGCTCCGTCTGCCAGCCATGATAATGCGCGGACAGCCACCGGCGAAGGGCTCGAAGCCGTAGTCGCCATAGACCGCCGTTACCTCGAAACCGGCTTGCAGGAAGAGTAGGCGGAGCTCTTCGGGGTAGTAGATGTGATAATCCACCGTCTCCTCGACCGGCTGCTGCCCGACCCCTTTGATGGTCTCGTCGGTCACGTAGTGGGTGGTGACCGTCTGGGAGGCGTCGTTGTAGCGATGGCTGGCGGAGCGGAAGACCTGACGGCCGGTGTCTGGGTCATCCATCGCCATCTCCAGCTCGCCCCGGCTCTCAATGCGTTGCGCCAAGGCTAGCATCGCCAGGTCGGGATTGAACACATCGACGGCGAAGTGCCCGCCGGGGTCGGTGTGCTTGAATGCGCAGGTGAACATCGAGCTACGGTCTTCGGCGGTGAGCAGGTGCAGCACCGAGTTGTAGCCGATGAAGATGAGGTCGAACTGACGGTCAAGGCTCAGGTAGCGCATGTCTTGCTCGACCAGGTGTGCAAGGGCTTGGGCCGCCCTGGGCTCTTGCTGGAGCTTGCGGGCGGCGCTCTGCAGCATCGCCGGCACGACATCGACCCCTGTAACACGGTGGCCGGCCCGCACCAAGGGCAGCAGCAGCCGGCCGGTACCGACACCCAACTCCAGCACCGATGCCGGCTTCAAGCGATCGCACAACTCCAGCCAGAAGGCCGCATCATCCGACGTTTTGCCGTGCACCAGGTCGTAGTCGTCCGGGTGCTGGTAGATGTCGAGGAGAGGATGGGCAGTCACTTGTCATCCCATGCAGACAGCTCTTCGATCTCTTCGAGCAGCGCCGCGAAGCCGGTTTCCACCAGTTCTCGGGCGAGTTGAGCTAGGTCGTAGTCGGCCTCTTCAAGGACACCGAGCGCCAGTGCCGCCTCCAGCTCGTCCTCATCCTCCACGGTGAACACGCCGTCGCTGCTGACGCGGAAGTCGAGCAGCAGATCGGTGAACTCTACGAAGTCGTGGCCCAAGCGCACGTCACGGCAGGCGTCGAAGCGGTACCCAGCTAGGGTGCCGTCGACCGCGAAGATGCGGTACATGAGGTAGGGGCGGCCGGCCCAGAAGTAGCCTTCGGAGCGGCTCATGCGTCCGAAGAACGGGCTGTCCGGCGCCGGCACGAACTCCACGACGATGAGGCCGGGGGCACGGTGCAGCAGGTCGCAGTCGAACCGCTCCTCCCGCCCATCGAGGTGCCGCTTGATCTCGGTGATCGTCATGGTGGCTGTCACTTCATAACCCCGACCTCTACGTTGCGGAAGCGGGCCGGTGAGGCGCCGTGGCCGGTGTGCGCCACCTGCTCCGGCTGGCCTTTGCCACAGTTTGGCGTTCCCCACACCACCCAATGGTCACGGTTGCAGATGGCGTCGCAACTCTGCCAGAACTGGGGCGTCATGCCAGTGTAGGTGGCGTTCTTCAGCAGCGCCGCCTTCTTGCCGTTCTTGATCTCGTAGGCCAGCTCGGTGCCGAACTGAAAGTTGAGACGCTTGTCATCGATGCTCCACGAGCGATTGGTCTCCATATAGATACCGTCGCTGGTGTCGGCGATCAGGTCGTCCAGCGCCCAGGCTCCGGGCTCCAGACTCACGTTGGTCATGCGGATCAGCGGTAGCCGGCCCCAGCCATCGGCCCGCATTGCGCCGTTGCTGGGCAGGCTGAGCGCCACCGCAGTCTCGCGAGACATCAGGTACCCCTTGAACTCGCCCGCAACCACCAGGGGCCAGCGCTGGGCGGGCACGCCTTCGTCGTCGAACCCGAAGGTGCCTAGACCACCAGGGATAGTGGCGTCAGCCGTCAGATTCACCAGCGGCGAGCCATAGGTGAATCCCGCCAGCTTGTCGGTGGTGAGGAAGCTGGTGCCGGCGAAAGCCGCCTCGGTGCCGAGCACCCGATCCAGCTCCACGGCGTGGCCACAGCTCTCGTGGATCTGCAGTCCCATCTGCGAGCCATCGAGAATGACGGTGGTGACCCCGGCCGGACAGGCCTTAGCGGTCAGCAGTGCTGCCGCTTCGTCGGCGACCCGCTGAGCGTTGCCGGCCAGATCCCAGCGTTGCACGAACTCCCAACCCTCGGTGCCTTGATGCCGGCCGACAGAGTTGGGGTAGCTGCGGTTCTGCACCTCATCTTCGCCCACCGCGGTGGCTTCGATCCCGCAGCCGGTCTCCATAATTTCCTGTTCGACGAGCGAGCCCTCAGTGCTGGCGAAGACCTTGGTCTCCCGCTGGATCTCAACCTCGGCCTTGGCAGCCACGATGTTGGGTACCTTTTGCATCGTCTCGGAGGCGGCCAACAGCAGACTAATCTTATCGCCCAAAGCCACGCCAAACGGATCGATCCCCACCGGGGTCTTATAGCTGCCGACGACCTTGAAGGGCGTCCCGATATCCACCCGCTTGCGCTGGACGGTCGCGGCGGCACGAGCCAGGTCGACAGCACGAGCGGCCGCCTGATCGATAGACGCTGGAGAGAGATCGGACGTGCCGGCGAACCCCCAAGAGCCCGCGAACAGCACTCTGACGCCGATGCCCATCGTCTCTTCGTGGGTTAGCGCTTCGACCTTGCCATTCTTCACCGAGATGCTCTGCACCTCGCGCCGGACAACCCGCACGTCGGCATAGCTCGCTCCGCGCGCCGTGGCGGTATCGAGAGCCCGCTGAGTGTACTCTTTCATCGGGACCTCCTACGGTCGAACGCACCACGTCATGAAAAGGCTATTGCGAGTACTCGTAGAAACCGCGACCAGACTTGCGGCCCAGCAACCCGGCCGACACCATTTTGCGCAGTAACGGTGCGGGGCGGTACTTGGGGTCGCCAAACCGCTCTTGCAGCGCCTCGAGGATGTTCAGCAGCACATCTAAGCCCACTAAATCCGAGAGTTCCAGTGGCCCCATGGGGTGAGCCAGGCCAAGCTTGGCCGCGATGTCGATCTCCTCACGGCTGGCCACGCCCTCGCCCAGCAGGAACACCGCTTCGTTGAGCATGGGCACCAACAAGCGGTTCGCCACGAAGCAGGGCGAGTCTTGCACCACAATAGGCGTTTTGCTTAGGTCGAGCGCAAGTTGCTTGGCCTTGGCCAACGTCGCGTCGCTGGTGTGGAAGCCACGGATGACCTCGACCAGCTTCATGATGTACGGCGGGTTGAAAAAGTGGAGGCCCACCACTCGGTCGGCCCGGACCGTGGCCGACGCCAGCTCGGTGATAGGGAAAGTGGAGGTGTTGGAAGCGAAGATCGTCTCCGGCCCGCACACGGCGTCGAGATCATGGAGGGTTGCCCGCTTGATGCTAGCGTCCTCGAACACCGCCTCGATGAGCACGGGGACCGTTGCCAGCGACGTGAGTTCGGCGCTCAGTGTCAGCTCAGCCAGCGCCCGGTCGGCGTCGGCCTGGGTCGCGCGGCCCCGCGCCACCGTCGCGGCGTACAGACTGCGCACGGTTTCGCCACCGCGGTCAGCCAACTCCGGGGTGCGGTCCACCAGGGTAACGCGATAACCGGCCTGCAGGGCGGCGTAGGCAATGCCCGCCCCCATAGTGCCGGCTCCGAGCACGCCGAGTTGCTTCATCAGAACCTCTTGGTACGAAAGTGGCGGTGAATCAAACCGGTGGCCGTTGCGCAGCGGCATCCCGTTAGGTACACTACGGGACACAAAGAGGCGTCAGCGCCTATGCCTGAGGTGAATCATGCCAGTATATGAATACGTGTGTCCAAGCTGCAAGACAGACTTCGAGCTGCTGCGCCCGATTACGAAGATGGACGAGGCGGCAAAGTGTCCCGACTGCGAGGTCATCTCTGATCGCAAGCTGTCGGTCTTCGCTTCCATGCTGATGGGATCGGACGGCGCGATGCTGCCCATGGCCGGGGGCAGCGGTGGCGGATGCTGCGGTGGTGGCTGCGGCTGCTCGGCGTAGGAGCGGTGGCAACTCGATTCTGACGACGGCGGCATTCCACCGCCGTCGCTCTACGTCCGGCGTTCGGTAGCCCATCAGGTTGCCAACGCCAAGGAGTCCCTTCATGTCCGGACCCGCCAGCTTCACTCGAGACATTTTCGCCAAGTACGGGGCGGCCCTTGCCTTTCCCGACTACCGGATCATGTGGACGGCCAGCCTCTCTGCCGGCACGGCGGCTTGGGCGCTCATAGTAGCGCGCGGTTGGTTTATCTACCAGGCGAACGAGCGGTCATCCGACGTGGCTATCGTCACGTTCTCGGCGCTGCTGCCGGCGCTCATCGTGCCGCCTATCGTGGGGGTATACGCCGATCGGTTGGACCGCAAGAAGATACTCGCGGCAAGCTACGCCGCCAACCTGGCCGCCAACCTCTTGCTGGCGGCGCTGGGTTTCGCCGATATTCTGGGAGTCACCGAAATGCTGGGCCTGCCGCCGCTGCTGGGCCTTTGGCAGGTCGTGGTGCTCTCCATTGTGAATGGGGCGGCACGCTACACCCAGATGACGGTTTCGCAGGCGCTGGCCGCCAACCTGGTACCGCGCAACGTGCTGCTGAACGCACTCTCGCTTAACCGCGCGACCAACCAGTTCTCTCGACTGGTGGGGGCGGCAGCCGTCACGCCCATCTTGGCGGTGGTCGGCGCACCCTTCGCATTCCTGGTCTGCACCGGCCTTTACGGCGTGGGGTGGTTCCTCACCATGCGTATCAAGACCGTCTCGACCGGAACCGCGAAGGCAGGCGAGAGCTTCTTCTCGAACCTGGCAGGCGGCTTTCGCTACATTCGCACGCAGCCCTTGATCATGATGGTTATTGTGATGGTCTGCTTCCATTGCAGTCTGACCATGGGGTTTGAGTCGACGTTGCCAGCGTTCGCCCGCCAGCGGTTGGGCTCCACGGAGATGTTCGGCGTGCTGATGACAGCGGTCGGCGTCGGATCGCTGTTCGGCAGCATCTACGTGGGCGGCATCAGCAGCGCGCTGCTGCGGGGCAGACTGTTGCTAGTGACGGGCGTGCTCAGCGGGTTCGGCCAGGTGATGTTGAGCTTCGCACCGGACATTGCCTTCGCCTATGTCGCGGCGGTACTGATGGGGGCCACCCAGGCGGCGTTTATGACCCTGGGCGAGGCGATCACCCAAGCGGTGGCCGACGACGGTTATCGGGGCCGCGTCGCCAGCGTGAACACCATGAGCTTCCAGGGTCTGATGGCGGTGATGAACCTCTCGAACGGGGTCATGAGCGACATCGTGGGGCCGCAGTTGGTGTTGGTGGCCACCGGCAGCGCCTTCATGCTCATCATGCTCGGCGGGTTCTTGGTGGCCACGTCGAGGGATATTTACGTCAACGGCATCCCAGATCGAGCAATGACGACCGCCCAGGGAGCCTAGTGGAGTGGGCAGGTACTGTGGGTGGCCGGATGCGCGGCCTTCGGACTGGCGCGCTGGTTCCCTCCGCCCGCCCATGGCACTCCATAAGAGTCGAGGGGTTCGCCTCGAACACCTGGTCCAGAAAGGGCCCCCGCCCTCGCTGGGCTCTCACGCTTCGCCGCACCTCACTCTAGGTGCGTCACACCGCTAGCCTGCTAAGGCTTAGC
>SHYE01000094.1 GCA_009692935.1 Dehalococcoidia bacterium
CATCTGCTGGTTGCGGGCATCGTGCTCACCCGCTGGCTCCTGCCCGACGAGCACAAGCAGTACCTCACAGTGGCGGAGTTGCTGCTGCCGCTGCTGGAGCTGCTGCTGCTGGGCTACCTAGTGGTTCGAGTGCGGCAGATAGCTCGCGCGTATCGGGAGGCGCGAGCCGAGGTGCTTTGGCGGAGCGACGCGCTTGAGTCGGCCGCACGGCAGGTGCTCGGCTCGACCGCTGTGGCCGGCATTCTGATGACCGAGATGACGCTCTTGGTGTATGCCGGAGCGGGCTGGTTTCTGCGGGGCAACGTCGTGCTGCCGCCGGACGCCGAGGCGTTCAGCTACCATCGTAAGGCTGGATACCGCGCGATGCTCGGTGCCTTCCTTGGCCTGGCGGCGATTGAGGCGGTGCTGGTGCATCTGCTGGTTGCTGGCTGGAGCCCCCTGGTGGCATGGCTGCTGACGGCATTGAGTGTCTACGGAGGCCTCTGGCTGATCGGGGATTACCACGCTGCGCGGCACCAACCTGTGGTGTTGCGGGCCGGGGTGTTGCACGTGCGCACGGGGCTGCGGTGGCGGGCGGAGATACCGTTGACAATGGTAACGGGCTACCGGCAAGCTAGAAACACTGACCACGCCGACCCTGGTCTAGTCAACCTAGCGCTGTGGGGCCCACCCAGGTCGGTGCTTGAGCTTCAGCGCCCGGTCGCGGTGCGGGGGCTGTTCGGGGTGACCCGGCTCAGCGCCCGCATAGGCCTGTCGCTTGACGAGCCCGAGAGGTTTGCTGCGGCTCTGTCTGGGCGCATGCACCAGGCGTTCTGAGGTGCTTCAACGGCAGCGGACCATGCTAAAATCGTCCCGAGTCGCCCATACTGACCCTGGAGGGTGTTGATGCGCTATCGAACGTTTCCTGGAACCGATATCAAGGCATCGGAGCTGGGCTTCGGCGTCTGGACGCTGACCGCCGGTTGGTGGGGCGATCACCCCGAGTCCGAAGCCGTAACGTTGCTCCACAAGGCGTTGGACCTGGGGGTCACTTTTTACGACACCGCCGACACCTACGGCAATGGCTATGGCGAGGAGATTCTTGCCAAGGCGTTTGGCAAGAACCGTCAGGCCGTGGTGATTGCCACCAAGGGCGGGTACGACTTCTACACCAACCCTGGCGCCCGCTCGGGCCAGCGGGAATGGCCGCAGGACATGTCCGGCCAGTTCATCCGCTTCGCCTGCGAGCAGAGCCTGAAGCGCCTGGGCACCGACTACATTGACCTCTACCAGCTTCATAACGTCAAGATGGAGGCCCTGGAGCAGGACGACCTGTTCGACACCCTGGATGCACTCAAGCGAGAGGGCAAGATCCGCGCCCATGCCATCGCCCTTGGTCCGGCCATCGGGTGGTTAGACGAGGGCCTGTTTGCCATGCGCGAGCGCCACACCACCGCGCTGCAGATCATCCACAACGTGCTTGAGCAGGACCCCGGCCGCGCGTTCATCGAGGCGGGCCGGTCCGCCAACTGCGGCATGATGGTGCGCGTCCCCCACTCCAGCGGCATGTTGGAGGGCAAGTACACCCTCGAGACCACCTTCCCTGAGGGCGACCACCGCAACCACCGGCCTAAGGAATGGCTGGTCAACGGCCTCAAGAAAATCGAACACCTGAAGTTCCTGTATGAAGACCGTGACATGACCCTTGGCCAAGCGGCGCTCAAGTGGCTGTTTGCCGACCCGTTGGTCATTACGACCCTCCCAAACATCTACGGTGAAGAGCAACTCTTGGAGTTCGCCGCAGCGCCCGGCCTGCCCGACCTGACCGCCGAGGATCTGGCGACGGTGGCCGACCTATACGCCAACAACTTCTACCTGGAGAAGGAGCCCGCCGCCGTCTAGATTGGCGCATGGACCTCAGGTTCCATCCCCATGCTCGGACACGGATGACCGAGCGCCGAGTTCGTAAAGAGCACGTGCGCTTCGTGATCGAAAACGGACGATTTGTCCGTTGTAGCCGCGATAAATCGGCGAGTGCTGGCGTGCACGAGTTGGGAGCCGGATAATCGATGTCATCTTGGAGCGTCACTCCGACCACATCCTGGTCAGAACGGTGGTAGTTCGATGAAACTGACTTACGACCCATCAGCTGATGCCATGTATGTGTATCTGGGGCGTCGCCGGCGGGTCGCGAAAACCGAGGAGTTGCCCAGCTTCGCTTCTGACCGGATGGTGGATTACGCCCAGGATGGCACCCCAATCGGGATTGAGGTCCTAGGCACTAAGAGTGGAGTGGATGTGGCCGGATTGCCGCTAGCAGCCGAGGTCGCTGCGCTGCTCCGGCAGCATGGCTTCATCGTGGTAGCCGAACGCGGCGCTGCCTAAACCAAGACCAACCAACGGAGACCGTCACATGCCCACCTCACTCACCTACTACTGGTGGTCCAGCTGACAGCAGTGCCGGGTCACCCGGCAGGCGCTCTCGGAGAGAGCGGTGGCGTTCGAGGAGCGTGACTTCTTCAAGCAGAAGTTCACCGTCGACGAACTGAAGCAGTTGCTGGGCAGGCGTCCAGTGAAGGACGTGTTCGCCGCCAAAAGTCCCAGCGTCAAGAAGCTCGGGCTCGATGCGGCCACGATGACGGACGCCGAAATGTTGGAGTGGATAGTGAAAGAGCCCCGTTTGCTACGCAGACCGCTCCTGGTGGCCGATGGTCAGATTGTCGTGCAGCCGAAAGACAGGGACCTCGACACGCTGCTGAAGTAACCTAACGCCCGCTCAACCGGCGGGCTTCGCCACACCAGGAGTCTCCATGCGTGTGATTACCAAGCTCGCGGCTCTCGTGCTGACCCTGCTCGCCGCGGGGCTGGCGGAGGGCGATTCGCCGCTGAGTGGCGTTGCCGCCGCCACCAGCCGCATCGGCTACGGCGTTAACGATGGTGAGGGCCGCCTCGACCTCATCACTGGCATGGGCTTCAACTGGATCAAGCTGACAGCTCCCTGGAAGCAGTACGAGCCCGCTCGGGGCGCATACGACTGGCGCGACCTCGACGGCCGGGTCGATCGGGCGCGGGCCAAAGGCCTGAAAGTCATGATCCGCGTCGACGACACGCCGGACTGGGCTTCCAGCAAGCCTGGTTTCTTCAACGCTCCGCCCGCCAACGACGGCGACCTCGCCAACTTCATGGGCACCCTCGCTGCCCGCTACAAGGGCAAAGTGGGCGGTTACGAGATCTGGAACGAACCCAACCTGGACTACGAGTGGGGGCTCATCAACCCCGACCCCGTGCGCTTCGGCGAAATGCTCAAGGCACTGTACCCACGGGTAAAGCTCGCCGATCCTGCGGCCGTGGTCATCACCGGTGGCCTTTCCACCGCCGGCGACGGCACCAGCGGCCCCTACCTGGGCGACCTCTACTACCTCTCGAAGCTGGTGGACCCCAACCAAGACCGTGACCCGAGTGACGGCTATGCCGCCTACTTCGACGCCATCGGCAGTCACCCCTACGGCGGCCCCTACGCCGCCGACACGCCCCCATCGGTGGCCCGCAACGACATCGGCACCTACTTCCGGCGCGCTGAAGAACAGCACGCCCTTGTCTTGGCCGAGGCTCGGGTTGATAAGCCGGTGTGGGCAACCGAGTTCGGCTGGTTCCTCGATCCTGCGGTCTTGGGTCAGGGCTGTGATTTCGGGAGTCACTTCAACCGCCTCAAGGTCTCAGCCGACTTCCAGGCCGCACAATTGGTGAACTCCTATCAATACGCTGCCGCAAACTGGCCGTGGATGGGCCCGATGTTCCTGTTCAACCTCGACATGTCGTTGGACTCTTGGCGGGCAGCCTGCGAGCAGGTGCGTTACTTCGCCATCCTGCGGGGCGACGGTTCCCCGCTCCCCGCCTACACCGCCCTTGCTGCCATGCCCAAGCTCGGCGTACGCCTGCCCAACCAGCCGCTGGCGGTGGGCCCTGCAGATGGCGCCGTGTTGCCAAACCTCAGCCCAACCCTGAACTGGGAGACCCCCGCCGGCGCCGCGCAGGTGCATCTGCAGGTGATTCCGGCCAATAACGACGGCCCAGGTTTGAACCTCATCATTGCGGCAGCACAGAGCTTCGGGATTCCTGCCCCGCCCGACTGGTTCGGCATGCTGCCCGGCATGGGCTATACCTGGCGAGTCCGCACGACCACCAGCAGCGCTTTCGCCCCCGAATCCGACCCATCGTGGGGCCCGTGGTCCGAAAGGATCGTCTTCCGCACGCCCTCACCCAGCTCCTCGATAGTGGCGCTGGTGTCACCCGCCGATGGCGCTACGACGACCAACGTCACGCCTTCGCTGCGATGGTCCAGCGCCAGCGCGCAGCTCTTCTACTGGGAGGTCCAGATAAGCCGCGACCCGGCCTTCGAGACGAATCCTGCGAAGGCCATCGCCTCGGTCTATCAGAACCTGGTGCATGGCGGGCTGACCACACCGGCCAACAGCTACGCAGTGCCAAGCTCCGCGCCCCTTGAGAGCCGGGCTGTCTACTACTGGCGGGTGCGCCCACGCGTGCAGGGCGACGGCACACCGGTCGTATGGACGCCTGCCCGTATGTTCAAGACGCCCTAGTTCTTGATGGCACGCGGCAAGCCCAAGGCCAAGAGTTCCGGGAAGCGCGCCGCGCCCACCTTCGAAGCGGAGGCCGCATCGTGGGCCGAGGGTTATCGCTGCGTAGCCGGCTTGGACGAGGTGGGCCGCGGACCCATCGCTGGCCCCGTGGTCGCCGCTGCCGTAGTCCTGTATCAGCCCGACGCGGATCGGCCTTGGTTTGCGGATCTGCGCGACAGCAAGCTGCTGACCGCCCTCCAACGCGAGCGTTTGGCTGCCAGCATTCTGAGGGAAGCGGTGACCTGGGGCATCGGCGTGGTGTCGCCACAGGATATCGACGGTTTGGGCATCACCAAGGCCAACCGGCGAGCGCTGACGCTTGCGCTCCAGCAGTGCGCGGTTCGCCCCGACTGCCTCTTGCTCGACGGGCGCGAGTGGGTCGGCCTCAACATCCACCAGCGGTCCATCATCAAGGGTGACCGCACCGTGCGGTCGATCGCGGCGGCCTCTATCATCGCCAAGGTGCATCGCGACCGCATCATGAGCGAGCTTGAGGACACCCATCCAGGTTGGGGGTTTGCCCAGCACAAGGGGTATGCCACCGCCCAACATCTGGCCGCGGTGCGCACTCTCGGGCCGTCGCCGGTGCATCGCATGTCATTCGCACCAATAGCCGGCTCGGGGCAGGCGAGAATGCCGGGACTGGCGTAGCCGTGCCCGATCAGCGGCGTTCACTCGGCGCACTCGGTGAACGCTTGGCCCGCCAGCACTTGGAGACACTGGGGTACCACATCATCGCCGCCAACCACCGTACTCGCACCGGCGAGATCGACCTGATCGCGGCGGAAGACGGCTGCCTCGTGTTCATTGAGGTGCGTACCCGGCGTGGATCGGTGCATGGCACACCGGCCGAGTCGGTGGTGGGCGCCAAGGCCGAACGCCTTTCAGCGCTCGCCGAGGAGTACGCTGCCGATCACCCAGAACTCCCCGACAGCCTGCGCGTCGATGTCGTTTCGGTGCAGTTCACGCCGTCCGGCGACCTGCAGCGCATCGAAGTGATCCGCAACGTCGTGACCGACTGACTGACCGGTAGTCCGGCGCCGGAAGGCTCGGTTGGCGGTCAGCCATCGCTCAGCGCCCGCCTATCTGCCCGTTGGCGCCGTCTCCCGGTCCACCGACAGGTCGGTTAGTTCGCGGGTGAACAGCCGCTCCCGCAGGCCTGGCAACAGGGCGATAGCCAGCACTACGCCCGCCGCGACCAACCCGTTGAACACGACGGCTGTCGTTGGCCCCACGGCCTCGGCCAGCACGCCAATCTGGAACTGCCCGAGCTGCGGCCCACCCGAAGCGAACATGCCGGTGAGCGCTGTGGTGCGCCCACGCAGGTGATCCGGCGTCCGCAGCTGCACAATGGTGGCGAACAGCACTTCACCGCCCACGTTGCAGATCCCCCCCAGGCACAGCATGACCCACCCAATAACGATGTTCGGCGACACGCCGAACCCGGCGTTGGTGATGCCCTCGAACATGTACGCCGAGAGCATCAGGACAATCGGCCACCGCGTCCGCCGCAGCGATCCCAGCCAGAACCCCCCCGCCACCGCACCAACCGCGGCCGCCGCCGCCAGCCAGCCCAGCCCTTCCGGCCCCACCCCGAAGATGTCGCGCGCATACACCGGCAGCAGTCCCCGTGGCGACCCCAGTGCGCGGGTGAGGAAGTCGATCGCCAGCGGCAGCAACACTAGGGGCTCGCTCCAGGCGAACGTGAGCCCATCGCCAATGCGCTGTAGGTTGCTTCCGGTGGAGGGCGCCGGTTTGACTGCGACCCCGTGTATCTGTACCAACGCCAGTACCACAACAACGGCCCCAAGGGCATTCACCAGATACGTTGGACCCACGCCCAGCACCGCGATGGCCACCCCGCCCAAGCCCGGCCCCACGATGGTCGCCGCCTGCCGCGCCAGCGTATTCAAGGTCAGTGCGTTGGCCAGCATCTCCCGCGGCACCAGGCTGGGCACCAGTGCCTGCCGCGCCGGTCCGTCGAACGCCTGCAGCACCCCACCCGCCAGCGCGACGGCGTAGATAATCCAGGGGCTCTCGATGCCGGCCACCGTTGCCGCCGCCAGCGCAACCGAAACCGCCATCTGGATCCCCTGGGTCACCATCAGCAGACGCCGGCGGTCCATGCTATCGGCGAAGGCGCCGCCCAGCAACGAGAGCGTCATGAACGGCACAGCCCTGAAGAACGCGGCGAATCCCAGCGCCAGGGCGGAGTCGGTCATCTGGTAGATGTGCCAGCCGATGGCGATGGCCTGCATGTTGGTGCCCAGGCCCGAAGCGATCTGGCCCACCCAGAGCAGGCGGAAGTTACGGTGGTGAAGGGCCGCGAGCCCGGGGATGTCCAGCATGGCGTGCTGCGAGCATACGCGGCTGCAAGGGGGCGGCGCAAGCGGAGGCAATGGTTGGGGCAGCGGTGCTACAATTCGGCCAGCAACCTGCAGGAGCGTCGATGCCGATCTACGAGTACAAGTGCGGCGGCTGTGGGGCGGTCTCGAACCACTTGGCCCGCAGCTTCTCGGTGGAGTTGCATCCCGTGTGCCCGCGTTGCCAGGGGCAAAGCATGTCCCGCCTCATGTCGCGGCCTGCCCTTATCCGCGCCGGCGGCGCAGCGCCTGATCCGGGCGCCGCCTCCGACGGCGATATGGCCGGCTACATGCGCCGCATGCGTGATAGCGACGACCCGTCGATGAGCCCCGAGATGCGCGACGCGCTGGACGCCACCGTCAGCGATCTCGCCAAAGGTGGTGGCTCACCCGGGGGCGAGTTGTGGGGATCGAGCGAGTAGTGGCCAATCCGGCCTAGCGTGAAGAGCGAGGTGGAAGCATGGAATGGATATTCCCAGCCCTAGCAGTCGGCATCATCATACTGGTGTTCAAGCTGATGCGCAGCGATGGGCTGCCACCGCTCGATGACGAGCAGAAGCGGGCCGCCGAGCTGGATAGCGGGGCCTGGAACGCCGCGATGACCGCTGGCGTCATCATCGGCGCCGCCTCGCTCTCCGATCACAGCGGCGGCATCGGTGGCGACACCGGCGGCGGCGGAGCGTAGGCGCTCTCATGGAATGGCTGGTTGTGCCTTTGGGCGCGGGGCTCTTCGTCCTGCTGGCCTTCAGATTCCTTCCCAGTGGTGTTGACACCCGATACGGCGGCAGCGTGAAGCCGGGCCATCGGCACGCCGTCCAGGTGACGGATGGTGACCGCGGCGGACTCCACCATGTCGGCATCATGGGCTTCCTCGCGGCCTTCGGCTTGTGGGTTTCGGGTGGTCTTGGGCTCGGATCGGATGCTGGAACGAGTGGAGACGGCGATGGCGGCGGGGGCGATGGTGCGGGAGACTAAGTTCCGGCGGCGGAACCTGATGACTGCGCAAGGGGCCACAGGGTGACCGCACCCGTGTTCCGCGTGCTCGACGCCAACTTCGACCGTTGCTTAGAGGGCGTCCGCGTGCTGGAAGACACCGCCCGCTTCGTGTTCGACGACGCCGCGGCATCCCAGGCATTGCGCGACGTCCGCCACGCCGTCATGCACGCCATGTCCGTGGTCGACGCAGACCTAGTCGGCGCACGCCGCTCGACCGAGGACGTTGGTGCATCACCCGCACTGCCCGAGGAACCCCGCGCCGCGCTCTACGACGTGGTGCGGGCCAACGCCAAGCGTGCCGAAGAGGCGCTCCGCGTGCTCGAAGAGTACGCGCGCCTACCGGAGGTGGCCGGGAGAGTCGATCTGGCTCCGCTCAAGACCGCTCGCTACTCCCTGTATGATGCCGAGCACCGGCTGACCGGTCGCGTCGCCCGCAGCGAGGGTGCGGCGAAGATACGCGGCGTCTACCTCATCATCGATCCCTCTCTCACCGGCGGCCGTCCTGAACTGCAGGTGGCCGAGGCCGCGCTCAAGGGTGGCGTGCGGGTACTGCAGTGGCGCGACAAGCACCGCGACAAGGGGCAGCAGCTCCCCGTCGTCCGCGAGCTGCTTATGCTGTGCCGTCATTACGGCGCGCTGCTGTTCCTGAACGACCACCCAGATCTCGCCATGGCCGCCGGCGCCGATGGTGTGCACGTCGGCCAGCAGGACCTGCCGCTTGCGGCCGTACGATCGATGACACCGGCCGGGTTCCTGATCGGCACGTCGAACGCGCTGGTGCAGGAGGCGGTCGCTTCGGACAGCGGCGGTGCTGACTACCTCGCTGTCGGCGCAATTTACGCCACAAGCTCCAAAGACAACACCCGTCCGGCAGGCCTGGAGACGCTG
>SHYE01000095.1 GCA_009692935.1 Dehalococcoidia bacterium
CGCCCCGCCCTCACCCCACACCCGCTACCGGCGAAACTTGCGCCGGATGGCCGCGCCCGCCAGGAACGCGAGGAACGGCGATGCGATGCGGAGGAACACCTGACAGAACAACGGCCAGCCGGTGAGTGCCATGCCGGGCGGGTCGGGAAGGAGGGCGGCGGAACGGAGGCCCAGGCCAACCAATATCCGTAACCCTCGAGAACGTTGCCTACGCCTGTCCGTGAAAGCGTGCCTCCCCCCAGGGGGACAGCATCGGCGAGCAGCAGCGGAGCAGCGACTGCGAGGGGCCAGAAGAGCAAGAGCAGCGCGGCCAACCAACCTATCGGACGCGCCCAGCAATCGCAATAATCGCTGAGGACTCAGTACCAGCCCTCCAGGCAGCCGATGTTTGCGACTACCTTGCCGCGCTCGACCTCAATGGCCATACGGCGCATTTCAAGCTCGTGGTGGGCGAACTGCCCGGCCTGCTGGAACTGCTTGCGGCTCTCGAGGGAGCGCCGGACCTCGCGATAGACCCGCTCCGCGCGCTGGAAGGCCGGACCGCTGCGAACAGCAACGCCGTCCGGTAATCCATCCCGCAGACCGATGGCGTCCCGCTCCTCGGCGATGAGTACTCGGTCGGGTGGCGTGTCCCATTCGCAGGCGTCATATTCGGCTTCGGCGATGCCCAGGGCGTCGTCCAGCGTGACGCCGCCCATTTGGCAGCGGTGAAACCGCAGCAACCTGACTTCGCAGGTAGCAAATCTGGCCAGCGCGCCGAACTGGGTCTGGTCGAAAGTGATAGCACGCTCGAAGCTGGCCCCCGAAAACACGGCGTACCCGCTGAATCTGGCACCCATGAACCAGGTGTCCCTGAAGCTGGCCATGGCGAACCAAGCCTCCCCGTTGAAGCTGGCCTGCGAGAACACGGCTTCCTGGCCAAAGTTGGTCCCGTGGAATCTGGCCTGTGCAATCTCGCCGGTGACCTCAACGCCGAAGGGGATGACCCAGCCTGTGCAGTCAAAGGCGCGGGCGGCGGCCATGCGGTCCCATTCGGCGCGGATTCGGTCGGGGGGCTTGTTCGGGTCCTCGGAGTGAAAGACGCAGCGAGCACGGTCACCTAGCCACCGGTCGTCGGGGCCAGTCCACGGGCAGGGCTCGCCGCCGAGGAAGCCGCGGCCGTCGCACGGCGGGGTCTGGGCAGGATCGGTGGCGGGCGTTGTCATGGTGTGCTTTGGACCGGAACCCTCCCCCTAGCCCTCTCCCAGGGGGAGAGGGGATCGGATGGCACCGTCGCCTTCTCCCTCTGGGAGAGGGTTGGGATGAGGGTTCCGGTCGGCCTGCCCTTTGATCTGGCTTATGATTGCTATAATCACCATTAAGTGAAACATCAGATTACGATCGGCGTTCCCACAAAGCAGAGGACTCATAATCCCTTGGTCCAACCTTGGCCCAAACAATCCGTGCAACATCGGCGACGCCGGCGCGTTGATGGAGATACAGCACTGGTGCGGCGTGGTGGGCGCGGCAGCCCTTCCGGGCGGCGGCGGGCTGCGCGCTGCGGTGGGTCGGCACGATTGCCACGCCGTGCTGCCGCCCGGCTCGCAACGACGGTTGGGCCGTGGTCTCGGTGAGGGCCAGATGCCCCGCCGACGGAGGATCTGCAGGCTCTGGCGGGTTCGGCGTGGACTGGGAGTCGGGTTACGGCGTTCAGGGGTCGCCACGGTGGATTTTTGCGGCTTCGTGCCTCAGCGGGCGCGATCGCGGCCTGCATGTCTGGTTCTGAGAGGGAAATGAGCTGCAGGCCCGCCGTTCACGGCGGCAGCCGAAGGCTCAGACGGGTCGGGTTCGCAACCGAGTGCTGGTTCAGGGCCGGGGAGTTCGACCCTCCCTTAATCCCTCCCTGCCAGGGAGGGAAATGAGCTACAGGCCCGCCGTTCACGGCGGCAGCCCGAAGTCCCCGACGGGTCGGGTTCGCAACCGAGCGCTGGTTCAGAGCCGGGGCTTCGACCCTCCCTTATTCCCTCCCTGCCAGGGAGGGAATGAACAGGCGGCCCGCCGTTCACGGCGGCATCCGAAGTGAACCAGGGCGTGGTGAAAGAGGACGGCGATGGCATCGATGACGGTGGCGCAGGCCCGGGCCGACTATCTGGAGAGCCTGGGGATGCAGAACAAGAGTCTGAACACCACGGCGACGTATCGCTACGCGATCGACCGATTTCTGGCGTATGTGGCCGAGGCCGACCAGTTGACCGATGTGGCGCCGCTGGCCGCGCTGAACGCCGACATGGTGCGCCGGTTCGGGCTCGACCTGTACCATCGCAAGCTGTCGCCGGCCACCCGCAGCACCTACTTGGTGGTACTGCGCAACTGGTTCCGCTATCTCACCAAGCGTCCCGACTTGGCCGAGGGCTCTCCTGTTCACCCCGACCTCATCGAGCTGCCCAAGAACCCCCGGGCGGTGCCGAGTCCCGACGAACGCCTACCTATTATGTTAAGTACTGTCATGGAGCAGGAAACCGACAGCGAGCTGCACGCCCTGATCCGTAAGCGCGATATCGCCTTGCTGGAGGCGCTGTTCGCCACCCAGTTGCGGGTCAGCGAGCTGGTGAGTCTCAACAAAAGCAGCATCGATTGGTCCCAGGGCATCGCGGTGGTCACCGGCAAGGGCCGCAAGGTGCGCACCGTGTTCTTCTCCGAGAGCGCGCTGGCCGCCATCGAGGCCTACATCGACGCCCGCAAGGACAGCTACCTCCCCCTCTTCCTGCGGCACGACCGCGCCAGGCAGGTGACGGCGCGCGACAAGGACGGCGCGGTGCTGCGGCTGACTCGTCAGAGCGTCGAGATGCTGGTACGCAAGTACGCACGCCTGTCCGGTGTGGAGGCGACACCCCACAGCTTCCGCCACTACGGGGCCACCGAACTGCTGCGCAACGGCGCCGACATCCGCACCGTGCAGGAGCTGCTAGGCCACGCCTCGGTGCAGACCACGCAGATCTACACCCACGTGAGCCCCCGCCGGCTGCAGCAGGAATGGCGGCGCTACCACCCCGCGGCCAGCGGCGGCGCGCCCGAGGGCCCCCAACCGTAGGGCAGTCTTGCCACCGCGGTGGCGCTAGACTGTGCGGAGCGTAGGAGGCGGCATGCGTTTGTTCGACCTGACGGGCAAGGTAGCAATAGTGACGGGCGGCAACCGCGGCATCGGTTTGGGGATGGCGCGCGGGCTGGCGGAGGCGGGAGCCACCGTGGTGGTAGCGGCGCGCGACGCCGAGCAGGGCGCCGCTGCTGTGGCCGAGCTGCGGTCGTTAGGCGCCGAGGCCGGCTTTGTGCCGGTGGATGTGACGTCGCAAGCTAGCGTGGATGCGATGGTGGCAGCGGCCGTGGACACGCATGGCGGTGTGCACGTGCTGGTGAACAACGCCGGCATCGCCATCCGCAAGGCGCCCCAGGAATACACGCTGGACGAGTGGCGGCAAGTCATGGACACCAACCTCACCAGCGCTTTCCTCTGCTCGCAGGCCGTGTACCCCCACCTGAAGGCGGTCGGTGGCGGCAAGATCATCAACATCGGCTCTATGCTCTCGGTATTCGGCGGCACCTTCTCGGCGCCCTACTCGGCCAGCAAGGGCGGCCTGGTGCAGCTCACCAAGAGCCTGGCCACTTCCTGGGGCCGCGATAACATTCAGGTGAACGCCGTTCTGCCGGGATGGATCGACACCGACCTGACCCGCGCCACCCGCGCCCAGTTCCCGGGCTTCGATGAGCGTATCACCGACCGCACGCCCATGGGCCGCTGGGGGCGCATCGACGACCTGGCCGGGGTGGCCGTGTTCCTGGCCAGCGACGCGTCCGACTTCGTGACCGGCGCCAGCATCGCGGTAGATGGCGGCTACAGCGTGCAGGCATGAGGCCGGACGCTCTGCCCACGTAGGATTGAGCATCCCATCCCAGGGTCCCTGCGCTGTCTCAGGACGAATTCGCCGACGAGCAACCCCTCGACGAATCATGCCGCGGTGCGCTAGCATACCGCCGTGGCACCCGACGACGCACTCGCCCTCAGCAGTCTGCAGCTCGCCCTCTGCGCCGTGGCCGCCGCCGCCGCGCTCCGCAGCCCCAACGCCCTGTGGGTAGCGGTGGAGGAGGCGCTGGCGGCCGGAGCCTCGCCGGAAGCGGTGGAGCAAGCGATGATGGCGGCGGTGCGGGTGGCGGCCGAGGCGGTGGAGCGGGATACCGCCCCCACGCTGATGGAGCTGCGGGCACGCTGGGGCGCCAAACAACGGTGGAACGTCGATCAAACCAAGGAGTGAGTCATGATTGCACTGTGGGTTTCGGTGAAGATCAAGCCTGAGAAGCGGGCCGAGTTCCTGGAGATCATCAAGCACGACGCCGAGCATTCGGTGGCCGACGAGCCGGGCTGCTTCCGGTTCGAAGTGCTGGAGGATAGCGAGGAACCGAATCACTTCTACTTCAACGAGGTGTACAAGGATCAGGATGCGCTGGCCCACCACCGCACCACGCCCCACTTCAAGCTGTGGGCCGATAAGAACCCCGAGCTGCTGGCAGCACCGGTAGGCCGAACGTTGGCCAACATCGAGATAGCCGAGCATAAGCACTAGCCATGATCTGCATGCTGATCGCAGTGCACGTGAAGCCGGAGCGGGTGGACGAGTTCCTGAAGGTGATCAAGCACGACGCCGTGCACTCGGAACAGGACGAGCCGGGATGCCTGCGCTTCGACGTGCTGCGCGACATCGAAGACCCATACAAGTTCTACTTCTACGAGGTGTACAAGGACGAGGCGGCGCGGTTGGCGCATCGCCAGATGCCGCACTACGCGCCCTGGGGTGAGTTTGTGAAAGACGGGCTGGACCGCGAGATTGTGCGGCCGGCCACCACCAACTTCCACCCGGCCGATGCGGAGTGGCGTTAACCAGTGCAACACAGGACGCCGACGGCGAGGCGCCTGCCCTGCCGTCGGTGTATGCCCCCAACCGTAACCTCGAAGTGCCTGACCGCAGCGCAGCTTAAAGCGAAAGGCGGCGGTGGTTCGACGGGCTCACCAGGAACGAATACACAGGACGCGGGTCTCGTCCCTGACCCGGATGGCAGCGTAACCAAGGCCGCCGCACGGCGTTTCTCGGCTGCCTAGCCGGCGGCTTTGGCCGGCTGGCCCCGCAGGCTGGCGCGGTTCACCACATACTGGCCGAGGCGCGGCAGCAGGTGGCCCGGCACCTTGCCGTGGACGTGGGTACCGTCGTTCTCATGCCGCTCCTGCAGCACCTGGCCGTAACGCCGAAGGAGTTGCAGCAGCGCCGGCTTGGTGTACGGGATGATGACGTTTATGTCAACTAACTCCCCGCCTAGCAGATCGGTGATCTTCTGGACGAGGCGCTCGAAGCCCCAGCCCTTTTCCGCCGAGACCAGCACGACATCTTGACCGTCGAGCGCCAGCGCCGCCAGGGCCTGAAGGTTACTGGCCTCGGTGTCAGGCAGGCCATCCGGCGCCAACACGTCGACCTTGTTCGCCACCATCAGCACCGGCTTATCCCCCACATCCAGGGTGGCGAGCACCTTGTCCACGGTTTGGGCCTGTTAGGAAGCACGCGCATGGCTTATGTCCACTACATGCAGCAGCAGGTCGGCCTCGGCCAGCTCTTCCAGCGTGGCTCGAAATGCGGCGACCAAGTGGGTGGGCAGCTTCTGGATGAAGCCGACGGTGTCGGTTAGCAGCACCTCCCGTTGACTGGGCAGTTTGATACGGCGGGTCGTCGGATCGAGGGTGGCGAACACCTTATCTTCGGTGAGCACCGTCGCCTTAGCCATGGCGTTCAGCAGCGTCGACTTGCCTGCGTTGGTGTACCCCACCAAGGCTACCACCGGGACCCCGCGCACCGCCCGGCGGCGGCGGTGGAGCGACCGATGGCGGCGCACCGCCTCAAGGTCGCGCTTCAGCCGCTCGATGCGGGTGCGGATCAGACGGCGGTCGGTCTCAAGCTGCGTCTCGCCTGGGCCGCGGGTGCCGATGCCGCCGCCCAGGCGCTCTAGGTGGCTCCATTGGCCGGCAAGGCGGGGCAGCAGGTACTCGTGTTGCGCCAGTTCCACCTGCAGTTGGCCTTCACGGGTTGCCGCACGGCGGGCGAAGATGTCGAGGATCAGCGCGGTGCGGTCGAGTACCTTCACCTTCAGCGCCGCCTCCAGGTTGCGTTGCTGCGTCGGCGACAGCTCATCGTCGAAGAACACGACAGTCGCCTCTTCAGCGAGAACAAGGTCGCCCAACTCGTGGAGTTTGCCCTTGCCCAAGTAATGGGAGGGCGACGGCGAGTCGAGCTTCTGGGTCACGGTGCCCACGATCTCGGCGCCGGCGGTAGTGGCAAGTTGCCCCAACTCGGCGATCGAGTCCTCGACCGGAAACAGGTTGCGGGTAGCGGGCGTGTCGATGCCCACCAGGATTGCGCGCTCGGCCGGCGGCGTGGTGGCGTGAGTCTTGGTACGGGTCGGCCGAGCGTTTGTCGTTATGATTAGCCTCCTAGGCCCTCACCCTGCCCGCTTCCAAAAAGGGGGTTATCCCCGCGGCAAGATGGCGAACTCTCGCAACAGCGCGCCCATCTGCCTTCGAAACAGCGTAGCGCCACCGTTCGCCGGGTGCCGCACCTTGGTGTGCGGGATGCCCAACTCGGTGAGTGCCGCCGCAGCGTGGTTGCCCAACGCTACCGCATGCTCGACCCCTGCGCGCGAGTATACCGCCTGCAGCAGGAACAAGAATGCCCGCCGTTCGGGGACTCTCGGAGCTCGGTTCGTCAGCGGATCTCCGTACGCGTGGGGGTGGAGCGGGACGCTGTTCCAGGCGATGACTTGACTTCGGTAGGGACCAAGCAGACCCCAGAGGATTGACGCGGTCGGTTCGGCATAGGGCTCGCCGCGGCTTGTGGGCCTGGTGGTGTAGGGGAACGCGCGCAGGTCAAGCAGCAGACGCTCGCTGGTAAGTGGGATGCCGGTGAAGCGGCCGCCACGGTAACCGACGGCCTCGCCCACCAGCAGCAGGCGGGGTGGGGCCGTGAAGGACGCGAGGTAGGCGTGCAGGTTCCGCCGGCGGATGTTGGCAGCGCCACGGCGGTCGAGGCTGGGGATGGCGTCGGCGTATTGGTTGAAGAGGGTGGCGGTGCATGGGTAGGGGAAGAGGTCGCGGGTGAAGGTGCGCCAGAGGGCGTTGAGGCCGGGGAGTGGGATGGTGCGGGTCAAGAAGCCCTCACCCTAGCCCTCTCCCAGAGGAAGAGGGGCTCGGAGGCTAGTCGTAGGCGGGCTCGATGGTGGCAGTGAGGCCACGGGACTCGAGACAGTTACGGAAGCGGGACGCTTCCTCGTGAGGGGCGACGAGCACGCGTGCTTTCCCAGTGTCGTGCGCCTGCATCATGATCTCGAAGGCTTCCTCGTGGCTCAGGGTTGGGATGCAGTGGGTCAGGCTCTGCATCACGTGAGTCATGGTGTTCACCGGGTCGTTGTGCAGGATGAGGACGTAAGAGGGCTCGAGCTTCTCTTCGGTGATGACGCCGACCTCTGGAGTGCGGACGGGGACGGGTGCCGTGGTGGTTATTGAGCCAGCGGAGCCGCTGACCCAGGAGTTGAGCATCGAGGGGCAGCATTCTTCCCTCTCCCTGCCTAGAGAGGGGTTAGGGGAGGGTTCCGGACAGGCGTCGATCACCCCCCCTGCTCGGTTCGGGATTGCGGTTTCGGAAGCCGCTTTTAGTCTCCCCTTAGGCGGGGGGAGAGAGGACGGACAGGGGGCAACCACCTTTCCTCGAAACCGGCGTATCACGCCATGCAGAGCAGCCCAGTTGTGACTTGCCGGAGCCCATGCCACTGCTAGCTGCCCGCACAACCGCCTACGTGTGCACATGCTTACCAGCGACTACTCCGCCTGGCGGATGTACTGACGCAGATATTGGTCGACGTCCTCCAGGTAGACGCCGCCGGCTGCGATGGTGCGCATCACGCCCTCCAGCTCGGCGGGCTCCATCCACAGCATGGCGCCGTTGCGGTGCAGCCACGCGAACAGCAGGGCCAACGACATGCCCATGGGGCGCTTGCTGAAGGTGCGGTCTTTGTCGCGCAGCAGCTGAATCAGGTTGTGGGCGAACAGCCGGGCCAAGTCGCCCCGCTCGGCCTGAGCCATCTGCATGCAACGATCCAGATTCATCTTGAAGCGGCCCTCGTTGAAGGTCGCTTCGTCGGTCTCGCCCACTCGCTTCAGGAACTCCTGGTAGAACACCCCGGTCTGATCGGGATCCATGTAGACGAAGCCACTTTCAGCCATAGCTAGGCCTGTCCTTCCGCGGCCGGCGCTTCGCCATCGGGCGCCGGGTCGTCGATCTTCCGCAGCAAGTCGCCGTAGCGCTCCATCACGGCGTCGAGCGCCCGCTCCCACTCGATGGAGAACCAGGGGCCGACGCCGACCGGACGCAGGAAGATCCCCTCCTCGGTGGGGTCGATCTCGACCTCGACACCTTCGTCCAAGTGGAAGCGGGCAGCGATGTCGGCCGGTATGGTGACGGCAATGCCGTCGGTCACTCGGTGGGCGTGGGCCATGGGGGACTCCTGAACCCTCACCCTAACCCGCTCCCAAGAGGAGAGGGGATCGAGCGCCGCCATCCTCCCGCCCCTGACGGGAGGGAGTTAGAGGGAGGGGGATTTCGACGTTAGCTTACTAGATTTTCCAGTTCTCCAACCGTTGCATAGCCTCTTCGATGCGAGCATCAGGCGTCGTGAGACTGATGCGAATGTAGCCCTCGCCGGTGGGGCCGTAGCCCACGCCTGGCGTGACCACCACCGCAGTCTCATCCA
>SHYE01000096.1 GCA_009692935.1 Dehalococcoidia bacterium
GACCTCACGTGGAAGCAGATGCTCGACGCCGCCACCTGCACCGAGTGCGGCCGCTGCACCGACCTGTGCCCCGCCTACGCCACCGACAAGCCGCTTTCGCCCCGCGACCTGATTCTGGACATGAAGGCGGCCATCGCGGGCCAGCCGGCCCATCACCAGCGCTCAGTGCTGGCCGGCCGGGCCGAGTTCGCACCGCTGAGCGCCGAGCTGCCGCTGGTGAACGGCATCATCCACCAAGAGACCCTCTGGGCCTGCGTGACCTGTGGCGCCTGCATGGAGGCGTGTCCCGTGTTCATCGAGCACGTTCCGTCGATCATCGACATGCGGCGCAACCTGGTACTGGAGCAGACCCTGTTGCCCGAGACCGCCGAGGCGGCGTTAATCAGCATGGAGCGCCGTGGCCACCCCTGGCGCGGCACCCAGCACGACCGCGTGAGCTGGATGGAGGGCCTCGACGTGCCCGAGTTCACCTCGGGCGACGATGTGGCGTACCTCTACTGGGTCGGCTGCTCGGGCGCGCTGGAGGACCGTAACCGCAAGATCACCCAGTCGGTGGTCAAAGTGCTGCAGGCCTCCGGCGTGAGCTTCGGCGTCCTGGGCCCCCTCGAGACCTGCACCGGCGATCCCGCTCGCCGTATGGGTAACGAATACCTGTTCCAGATGATGGCAAAGCAGAACGTCGAGCTGTTCAAGGAGAAGAAGGTCAAGAAGATCATCACCCAGTGCCCGCACTGCTTCAACACCTTCAAGAACGAGTACCCCGAATACGGCGGCAACTGGGAAGTCACTCACCACTCTCAGGTCATCGAGGAGTTGCTGGCCAGCGGGAAGCTGAAGCTGGCCCGGCCGCTCCCCGAGGGCACCACCCTCACCTACCACGACTCCTGCTACCTAGGCCGCCACAATGGCGAGTACGACGCACCCCGCAACGTGGTCAAGGCGCTGCCCGGCGCCACCGTCGTGGAGATGCCCCGCAACCGCGAGAAGAGCTTCTGCTGCGGTGCCGGCGGCGGTCACATGTGGATGGAGGAGAAGTCGGCCAAGCGCATCAATTGGGAGCGCACGCAGCAGGCGCTCGACACCGGCGCCTCTGTCGTCGCGACCGGCTGCCCCTTCTGCGTGCTCATGATGGAGGACGGCGTGCGCGGCAAGAACGCCGAGGATCAGCTACAGGTCAAAGACCTCGCCGAACTGGTGGCCGAGGCCCTCGAATAGCCCGTACCGAGAGACATGGCGGCGCGCTGCATGCGCAGGTACTGTTCAACGAGGCGGGAGCAGTCAGGCAGGACAGCGGCCTTTGTGGACGCGTATTTCGCCTATCAACCGTACGTCCTAGCGCGGTTAGCCCAGCGAGGACTGCAGCCCTTGGCGCCTGCCCTGAGCAACCTCGAAGGGGATGGGATGTTCGAGGAGCAACCCCCTTGACTCCCCAAGAGTCCCAGGGGTAGGCGGAGGGCACCAGCGCGCTCATCCGAAGGCAGCAAGCCGAGCCGCACCAACCTACGTGCGGCACATCACTAGCTCGCCTTCCTGCGCGCAGCCGCCAGGGCGGCGTCCACGGCTTCTTCCTCAGGACGCCCCTCGCCCTTGATCAGTGGGTCCAGCCGCACCCATCGCCAGCGTAAGCGTTGATTCGATGGTTAGTTCAGTATGGTCTTCAAGTGCGAGACCGAAGAGCTTCAGCTTGCGGCCTGTGCCGTCGTAAAGCATCCGCACCAGCGCCCGGCTGAGGTCCTGTAAGCCGCAGCGCACCACCACCCCCACGCATCCCTCCAAGCCACCCGGCCCGTGCAGCAGCACTTCGGTACCAGGCGGGTACAGTTCCAGTACGGTGAGGAAGCGCTCTACCAGCGCTGCGTTCAATTTCCCACCCGCCATATCCGCCAGGATCTCTGCGACCTTATCCGGCCCCACCGACTGGCGATATGGGTTTTCGGAATTCAACGTGTCATACGCATCAGCCACCGCAGCAACTTGGGCAATCGGCAGGATGTGGCCAGGCAGCCCACGCGCCGACGGGCTCAGCGTTCCATTCGTGCCGCGCAGCCCCCGAGGATACCCAGTGCCGTCCTGCCGCTCGTGATGCTGAAACGGAACGTGGTTCGAAAGGGTGCCGGGCCCGAAGATCTGCCGCACCGCCTCGTACCCGATTTGGGGATGCAGCTTAACAAGCTCCAGCTCTTCGGGTGTCAGCTCGCCCGGTTTGGCCAGAATGTCCCGGTCGATAAAGATCTCCCCCAGGTCATGCATCAGGGAACCCACCGCCAGCTCGATCAGGGTGTCTTTGTTCCAATCGAGTTCTCGCCCCAAGATCGTCGCCGCAATGGTGGTGCTCACCGAGTGCTCGAAAAGGTGGTTGTCGTAGAACCGAATCTGGCTTAGGCCAAGATTCACCCGGGAGTCTCGTAGTTCATCCACCAAAGCGGCGGCAGCGTCCGCTAAGGCATACGCCGGTTTGCTGAATCCGGACTGGCGCGCAAACTCCCGGCTGTGGAGATGCTTGCGGACCAGCTCCGGGCGCTGGGTATCCAGGCTCTCGTCGCCGCTGCGCACCATAGCGTGCAAGTTCTCGAGGGCTGCCGTTATCTGAAAGCGTACCCGCTCCGAGATCGCTTCCGCTGCCTGGATGTCATCGGTAACTCCATCATTAACGTCAAAAATCATGCAGTTTCTTTGCCGCAGCAGCCGCAAGTGGTCGACTCGAGTGCGGTCCCCTTGGCGAGCAACAGTTCGCCCTTGGCGGCCCGTATGTCGTACGTCAGGGTCATCCCAGGCATCACCGCAAAGATCGAGATTCTTCTCATGAGTGCCCACGCCACCAACCCTGTGTGCTCGGTCGTACACCGCTCGTTCCATCCCCAGGCTTCTGTAACCAACGTTCAGCTAGGGCCGGCGGAAACATCGGGCTCTCGCTCAAACCCCAGATCTTTGCTGTTAAGCGCAAATCAGCGGGCTCTCTAGCTCAATCAGCGCGGCGCTATGGGCCATGTCCAACATGCGCGCGCCCTCTTCCGTGGGCATCGCTTCTAACGATCCCTTTGCGAAGATCAGGGTCGACTCCACGAGAATCTCTGGGTCTTCTTCGAGATTGATCTCAAACGGCTGGAGGGCGTTACCCGAAGGGTCATACAACACCCGCACCAACGGGCGGCTGCGGTCGGCCTTGCCGCCACGCACCACTACCCCGGTAAGTCCCTCCACGCCGGCAGGTCCGTGCAGCAGAACCTCCGAACCGGGTGGGTAAAGCTCCAACACTGCCAGAAAACGCTCCAACAGTGCGGCATTCAGATGCCCACCCGAGAGATCGAACAGCAGCTCGGCCAGCATATCCGGAGGTACCGTAGGCCGGTAGGGACGATCGGAGTTGAGCGCATCATAGACGTCGGCAATCGACGCCAGCTGAGCAATCGGCAGGATATGGTCAGGGTTGTTCTTCATTCGAGGGTTCACCTCCTGGTTGCTCCCCCTCAAACCGCGCTGGTATCCGGAACCGTCCTGACGCTCGTGATGCTGGAATGAGATGTGGTTGGAGAGTACGCCGGGGCCAAATATCTGAAGCGATGCCTCATACCCAATCTGCGCATGCTGCTTGACGATTTCGATCTCTTCAGGCGTCAACTTGCCGGGTTTGTTGATGATCTCGCGGTCCACGAAGATCTTGCCGATGTCATGCATCAGGCACTCCGTCGAAAGATGCGTCAGCGTCTCTTTATCCCACCCTAGCTCACGGCCCAGAATGGCGCCCGCGATCGTCGTACTCACACTGTGCTGAAAGGTGTAGTCATCGAAAAAACGGGTTTGGTTGAGCCCAAGTGTGGCATTCGAGTCCAGCACCTCATCCACCATGACAGCAGCGGCGGCGGCCAGCGCGTAAACCGGCTTGGCCTCCCGGGTGTTGCGCGCGAACCCGCGGCTCTGCAGATAACGGCGCGCGAACTCCTCCTTGTGTGTGTCCACTGAGGCGTCCGCGGCGTTCTTAAGTACCGCGTGCATACTCTGCAACGCCTGCGTGGTCGTGATGTGCACCCGGTCGGAGATGGTTTCTGCCATCTCGATGTCGTCGGTCACACCATCCTGCACGTCTACGAAAAGACAGTTTCGCTGCTTCAGTTGGCGCAGATGGGAGTGATCCAACGCCATGCCGCTACGCAGCAGCAGCTCACCTGCCGGCCCCTTGATGTCGTGGGCCAGCCGCATACCTGGTGTTATGCCAAAAATCGAAACTCGCCGCACGTCATGTTCCTCGTAAGTAGGTGATGCCCCGGCGCCACTTGCCCGCCGGTGCTTAACTATCGGCCGGAAGCCGCCTCATTCCTTCATCTCTGAGCCGCGGCCGAGCGGCACTTCAGGCGTAGCTTCAGGCGCAGGTGAGGGGTCCAGCCAACTCAATCTGGGCCTTTACTTGCGCCGTCTCGCATAGCTGCTCGGCGGCGCCTTCGGGCAGTCGCTCCATCGCGTCGGCCGGGAAGATAACGGTCGCCTCTACCCGCAGCTCGGGGTGCTGCCAAAGGTCTCGTTCAAATGGCTTAAGCGGGCGGTTGTAGGCGTCAAACAGCGGGGGAACCCTCGGTCAGCGTCGGTCCTGGGCACCCGATCGTGACACGACACCCTGCGCCAACAGCAACTCGCCTGCATGCCCACGAACGTCGCGGGCCAAGTACATCCCGGGCGTTAGGCCGAAAATCGAAACGCGCCTCACCGCATACCTCTGTTCGGTGGGTCACGCTCTCGGCGTAACGCTCCTCACACGACTATCGGCGCAAGAGACCAGCGTGCGAGGTGCGGACCAGCGCGCTTGAGGCGGCGTGGGCGGGCCTAGACGCGGTGCTTGTTCAGGAAGGGTAAGAGGATAGGAGGAAGCTTCTCCGCCGTAGCAATGCCGTAACGGGTTTCGTCTTGCAGCAGATAGTCCGACTCGGCCTTGCTCCAAGTCGGCGGCAGGAACTCGGCCTCTGGCATGCGAGCCTGCAGCCAGTCAGCAGCCTCTTTCGGGTGGGTATCATCGTCGCCGGAGATGATGAGCGTAGCCACCCGGATCCCTCGCAGCTCCTCCTCGGTCACACCCACCACCGGCACATCCCCTCGAAAATAGGTGCGCCAAAACAGCATGATGGCAATGAACTCTTTGGGGTCCATAGCCAGCAGGCGGTCCCGGTTGGCCGGGTTCTGACGAATGCGTTCGGCGAAGAACGGCGTGTTGATGACGCCTGCCATCCCGTCGCGCTCTGCCACCTCGGTGAACTGCTCGTAGTAGCTGCGGCCCAGGCTCTTGGCGGCGTACTCGCCGCCGGTCACTCGCCACAACAACAGGCCGCCCACGGCCTCCGGGTGCCGTATGGCCAGCAGCAGCGACACGCGGCATCCGGCCGACGTCCCGCCGACCCATGCCGGTCGCCGGCCGAGTTGCGTCAGCAGCTCGTTCAGATCGTCGGCCCAGATCTCCTGCTCCGAAAGCTCGCGGGCGGCGTCAAACCGCCGCTCAATCACCACGTCCGAGGTGCCGCAATTGCGCCGGTCATGCAACAGCACCTCGTAACCGGCGGCCGCCAGCTTCTCCGCGGTCGGCTGCAACCACGCGCCTTCGCGACGCCCGCCGGATATCAACGCCACGGTGGGGCCGGTCCCCAGCAAGTCGAAGTGAATCGCAGTCCCGTCGGCCAGCTTCGTATCAGGCATTGCAGCCTCCCCTAGTAAACTATCTCAACAACGGTCGATGTCATCGCGTCGCCGGGACGCTCCACCGATGCCTCGGAGGGTACCCAGGCAATGCGCACCACCCGAAGACGCGGTTGCGGGGTCAGCTGTTTCCTGAGCCCGTCGAAGCGACCCGCGGGGTGGGCCCACCAGTGCTAAGATACGTCACCTTAGCCGGGCAACTGGCCCTTGGTGATCGTCGGCAGCCGGTACACGCTGGTGCGCGCGGTTATGTATAGTACGGTGCCGTCATCGCCCCAGGCTACGTTCGCCGGTATCTCGTCCATCAGCACCCGGCCCAGCACCTGGCCGTCCGGCCGGGCCACCCATACCCCACCCGGCCCGGTGCACCAGATGTTGCCTGCCAGGTCCACCTTCATGCCATCCGGCACGCCCGCTTCCGGCGCAGCCATTGCCACAGCGACCCTACCGTTCGCCAGGGTTCCATCCGGCTGCACGTCAAACGCTCGGATGTGTTTCTCTTGTGAGTCATTTATGTAAAGTATTCGCTCGTCGGGCGAGAACGCCAGGCCGTTTGGCAACGTGAAGTCATCGGCCACCCGCGTGAGCGCGCCGTCTGAACCCAGGCGGTACACGCCCTGCACCATCAGTTCACGGCCCGGCAGCGCCTGCGTCCACCAGCCCTCCGGCCGTGGCTGGCCCGGCGCGAAGCCAGTAAGCAGCCCATAGGGTGGATCGGTGAAGTACACCGCGCCGCTGGAGTGCACCACGATGTCGTTGGGGCTGCTGAAGCGCTTCCCCTCGAAGGCCTCGGTCAGCACTTCCCGCGACCCGCCGGCGTTAACCCGCACCACGCGCCGCCCGTAATGTTCGGCGGCCAGCAGCCGGCCCTGCCGATCCAGCGTCAAGCCGTTCTGTTGACCCGTGGCGTACGTGGTCAATTCCGGGCCCTCGCGCAACCGCTGCAAGCGGGCAATCCGGTTATTCGGGATGTCGCTGAACAGCAGCGCCCCGCCAACCCACACCGGCCCTTCCGTGAACCCCAATCCACCCGCCACCCGCTCCAACTCTGCGGCCGGAGCGATCAGCGTATGAATCGCAGCGTCTCGCACCTCAATGTTCACCGGCATCTTTTCACCCCCGTCGTCGTTGAGTAGTGCCTAAGCCGCTCCGATCCCCTCTCCCTCTGGGAGAGGGTTAGGGTGAGGGCCTCGGAATCCGCGGACCTACAGCTGGAGCATGCGCGCCAGCACCTTCCGATGGTGCGCCGGGCTCCCTAAATAGTCGTAGTAGGTGCGGGCCCGCCGGGTGTACCACCACAAGGGGTACTCGAGCGATGCGCCGATGCCCGCGTGCACCTCGTGCGCGTGGAACACGCTGCGATAGAAGCCCTCGCTGGCCACCGCCTGCGCGATCGAGGCCGCCTCTGTAGCGTCGCGCTTCCCCTCGTCCAGCTTCCACGCCGCCTCGTAGGTCGTCCAGCGGGCGCCGTCCAGATGGTTCACGATATCGATCAGGTGGTCCTGCACCCGCTGGAAGGTGCCAATAGCCACGCCGAACTGGCGGCGGGTGCGGGCGTACTCGGCGGTGAACTCATACACCTGCTGGATCGCCCCCACCTGATACGCCGCAAGCGCGACCCCAGCGTGTGGGTACACCTGCCGTAGTGCGGCCCACCCTTCGCCCACGCCGCCCAGCACAGCGTCGGCCGCCACCGCAACTTCAGTGAACACCACTTCCTGCTGCGGCTCGCCCGCCCACCCCGAGACCCGGCGCACCACGACGCCCGCAGCCTTCGCCGGTACCAAGAACAGCGTGACGCCGGTAGCGCCGATGCCGCTGGTACGGGCCGCCACCACCAGGGTGTCAGCAGACTGCGCATCATGCACGAACAGCTTGGTCCCGTTGAGCCGCCAGGTCCCGCCGCTCTGCACCGCGGTCATCTGGACGCCCTCAGCCTCCCAGCTGTACTCCGGCTCGGTGACTGCCAACGCCAGCACCCGCTGTCCCCGAGCGATCCCCGGCAGCAGGTCACGTTGCTGCACCTCGCTGCCGGCTCGCTGCACCAGCAGGGCCCCCAACACCGCAGTCGAGAGGAAGGGTACCGGGGCCAGCACGCGCCCCAACTCTTGGGACAGCACCGCCAGATCCAGCACGCTACCGCCGAATCCGCCGAAGCTCTCTGGTATCAGCAGGCCGGTCCAGCCCAGGCCAGCCATGCGCTGCCACAGCGCTACAGGAAAGCCCCCCTCGCCCCCGTCCATCTCCCGCACTAGGGATAACGGACATTCGTCCTTCAAGAAGTCGCGGGCGCTCCGCTGTAACAGCTCTTGGGTTTCGTTGAGAGAGAGGTCCATACCGTCCGGCCTAGTGTGTTGTGAACTATCGCGTGGTGAGCCTACGGGAGCACGAATCTACCGTCAAGCATGGGGCGGGCCCGACTGGTCGCCCGGCGCCTCTCCCTCTTCGGCCTGGCCGTGCCGGGTGCCGCGGGCATAGGCGTACCAGCCCAGGGCCCCCAATAGCACCAGCACCGCGCCGGCGAGCAGTGTCGAAACGTCGAGCGTGGGCAGAGTGGGCATGGGACGGCCTTGGCTACACGGGTGCAGTTAGCGAGACTTCGGTCATGATACCAGCACCGCCGCGTGCGCTGGTGGTAGAAGTTTCGCCGTCAGGTATCAGCACGTCGGCTGTCTGTCATGCCGACGCAAGGCATCCGTTCGTTCCCGAACGGTGTGAACACCCAGGCACGCCGGGATTCCTCGCGTGCTCGGCATGACACGGTCCCCCTGGAGCCGGAGCAGCTAATGCCGGTTTACAGCCATCCGCAGGCACGCTAGCATGGGCTGACTCGCCCTTCGCAGGGCAACCCACCAGAGGCATTGAAACACGATGGAACGCACAGAGAATTACGACGTCGTAGTAGTCGGCGCAGGTAACGCAGGTCTGGCCGCAGCTCTGGCTGCCCAACAGGCCGGGGCCCACACCCTGGTCTTCGAAAAGGCCCCCTTCGAACTGCGCGGCGGTAACTCCTACTTCACCGGCGGCCTGTTCCGCTTCGCCTTCAACGACATCAAGGACGTGGCGGGCGTGATCACCGACC
>SHYE01000097.1 GCA_009692935.1 Dehalococcoidia bacterium
CTATGTTCGAAGGGTTCGAGACCAAGGACATCCAGACCGACGGTGCCACCATCCACCTGGTGCAGGGTGGGTCGGGCCCGCCGCTGCTGCTGCTGCACGGCTACCCCCAGACCCACGTGATGTGGCACAAGGTGGCGCCGCGCCTAGCGCAGCACTACACCGTGCTGGCCGCCGACCTGCGGGGCTACGGCGACAGCAGCAAGCCCGCCAACGACTCCGAGCACCTGGTGTACTCCAAGCGCTCCACTGCGCAGGACATGTCCGAGGTGATGGATCAGCTTGGCTTCCGCGAGTTCTACGTGGCGGGGCACGACCGCGGCGGGCGGGTGACCCACCGTCTGGCGCGCGACTACCCCGATCGGGTGCGCAAGGCGGCGTTCCTCGACATCATTCCCACCGTCGAGATGTGGAAGCTGACCACCACGGCGCTCAAGGCGGGCCCCTGGCACTGGTACTTCCTAATGCAGCCAGAGCCTCTACCCGAGACACTGATCGGCAACTCGGCGGATTATTTCATTCGTTCCGGCTTTCGCCGCGGCGCACCGGTGTTTCCCCCCGAGGCCGTCGACGAGTACGCCCGCTGCTTCACACCCGGGGCCATCCACGCCATGTGCGAGGACTACCGCGCCGCCGCGACCATCGACCTACAGCACGATGAGGCAGACGCCGGCGCCAAGCTGGCCATGCCGGTGCTGGCGCTGTGGGGCAAGACCGGCGGCGCCGCGCGCAATGCGACGCCATTGGACGTGTGGCAAGGCTACGCCACGGACCTGCGGGGTCGTGAGTTGCCGTGCGGCCATTCCCTGGCGGAAGAGCTGCCCGACGAGGTATATACCGAGCTGCGGGGGTTCTTCGGCTAGCGCACCATATGCAGCTTGATGAAGTTGGTGCGGCTGCGGGCCGTCACCGGTGCCTCGCCCGTCACCACAATGCGGTTGCCAGCGGACAGCACACCGCGGGCGAGCAGGAAGCGCTCGGTATCGGCCAACATGTCGTCGGTGGTGGCCAGGTAGCGGCGTAGGTAGGGCTGCACCCCCCACACCAACGCGAGCTGCCGGCGTACAAGGTCGTTGTCCGTCACCGCCAAAATCGGCGCCGCAGGCCGCTCGCGGGCCACCAGCTGCGCCGTGCGCCCCGAACGGGTGAGTACCAGGATGGCGGCGGCGTTGATGTGCGAGGCCAGATCCACCGCAGCGTGCACCACCGCCTCGGCCTCCGACACCACGGCGGGCGGCGCGAGGTGGAACGACGGGTAGTCGGTGGTGGCGCGGCGGATGATCGCGGCCATGGTCTCCACCGTTTCCACCGGGTACTCGCTGATCGCGGTCTCGGCCGAGAGCATCACCGCATCGGTGCCGTCCCACACCGCATTGGCCACGTCCGACGCCTCAGCGCGGGTCGGCTGCGGGCTGTGGGTCATGCTCTCCAGCATCTGGGTGGCCGTGATCACCGGCTTGCCGGCCGCCAGCGCGAGCTGGATGATCCGCTTCTGGAATACCGGCACCTCAGCGGCCGAGGTCTCGACTGCCAGATCGCAGCGCGCCACCATCACGCCGTCGAACGCCCGCACGATAGCCGCCAGGTGGTCGATGGCGGCGCGCTTCTCGATTTTAGCGATCACCGGCACCCGGCTGCGCCAGAGGCGGCGGTGCGCGCGCAGCGGCTTCACGTCCTCGGCTCGCTGTACGAAGCTGAGCGCTACGTAGTCGACGCCCAGGTCCAGGCAGGTGTCCAGATCGACCTCGTCCTTCTCGGTGAGCGAGGGGATGGTCATCGCGAGGTCGGGCAGGTTGATGCCGGCATGCTCTCGCAGCTCGCCGCCCACCAACACCGTGCACCGCACGTCAGTCCGGTCGACGGCTTCGACCCCCAGCGCGAGCTGACCGTCGGACAGCAGCAGCCGCTGGCCGGGGGCTACGCAGGTGGGCAACGGCTGGAAGCTGGTGCTCACGGCCTCCGCGTCTCCGGGCACGTTGCGGGTGGTGATGATGAACGCGGCGCCGGGCGCCAGCCGCACGGTGCCGACCGCAAGGTCGCCGGTGCGGATCTTGGGGCCCTGCAGGTCGCCCAGCACCGCTACCGTTCGGCCTAGGCCGTGCGCCACTTCGTGAATAGTCTCGAAGGTGAGTTCGTGCTGGGCGCGGGTGCCATGGCTAAAGTTCAGGCGGAACACGTTGGCGCCCGCCTCTATGAGCGCCGCGATGCGCTCGGCATTCTGGCTGGCGGGCCCCAGGGTGGCCACGATCTTGTGCGGTGCACGGTCTCCGGCATCGGGTTCCCTCACTGCGCCGATTCGCTGCCTTGCCATCACACGCTACCGCGGACGGTGCGTGCTGTACACTAATGCACGCCGTTAAGGCCAACTATCGTCCGCCGAGGTCGCCATTATCATGAACATCCTGATGATCCCCAATCCCGTGGTGCTGGGCCAGCTGTCCGATGAGCACCACGCCGCCATGCTCGATGCCGCCGGTCCCGGCAGCCGCGTCGAGGTGTGCCGCACACTGGAGGAGCAGCTCGCCTTCGCGCCCCAGGCCGACATCGCCTTGGGTCTGATACCCCGGGAGGTGTACAACGCCATGCCGAACCTGCGGTACGTGCAGAGCCTCTCGGCCGGCGTCGACAGCATGATGTTCCCGGAGTTCATCAACAGTCCGGTGCCGCTGGCCAGCGAGAAGGGGATCGTGGGCAATCAGTTGGCCGAGCACGCGTTTGGCATGCTGCTTGCCTTCACCCGCAAGATCAAGGACCTGGCGCCGCTGGAGGGCTGGGTGGAGGACCGCGCGGTGTTCCGGCGCGACATGTGGGAGTTGAGCGGCATGACGATGGGCGTTGTTGGCCTGGGTGGCACCGGTCTGGCGGTGGCCAAACGGGCCGAGGCGTTCGGCATGCGGGTGCTGGCGGTGGACGTGGAGGAGGTGGCCAAGCCCGAGTTCGTGGCCGAGCTGACCCACGCTAGCCGCCTTAACGACATGCTGGCCCAGAGCGACGTGGTGGTGTGCTGCCTGCCGCTGACCACCGATACCAAGGACCTGTTCGACTACGAGCGCTTCACCCACTTCAAGCGCGGCAGCATTCTGATCAATGTGACTCGCGGCGAGATTGTGCACGAGGATGGCGTGGTGCGTGCCCTCAAGGAGGGCATCCTGCACTCGGCGGGGCTCGACGTTACACCGCGTGAGCCGCTGCCCGGCGATAGCGAGCTGTGGGCTATGCCTAACGTCATCATCGGCTGCCACACCGCCGGCGGCACCCCGCACCGCGGCCAGCGCGCGGTCGACCGCTTCTGCCGCAACCTGCGCCGCCTCCGCAACGGCGAGCCGCTGGAAGGCCTGATCGACAAGCAGAAGCAGTATTAGGGGACACCACTCGGCCGGAGTCGTCGAAAGGCGCCTCAATACCGATTCTGCTACACCCGCCGGCCCACCCCCACTCCCCCGCCCACGCCGCCCCATGTATCATTGGGAGACACTTCTCTACCTATCGGACACACCATGAAAGTCTCCGTCAAGTGGCTGCGCGACTATGTAGATGTCAGCATTTCCGTGGAGGAGCTGGCCGCGAAGCTCACCGCCGCCGGCACCGAGGTCGAAGAGATTCACCGGGTGGGTGCCTTCGACGGCGTGACCATCGCCGAGATCCTGAGCATTGGCCCGCACCCCAACGCCGACCGACTGCGGCTGGCGACCGTGAATACCGGCACCGCTGAGCGCACCGTGGTGTGCGGCGCGCCGAACATCGCCGTGGGGCAGCGGGTGCCGTTTGCCGACATCGGCGCCAAGCTGGCCACCATCCCCGAAGGTCTTGCCAAGCGCGCCATTCGCGGCGTGGAGTCCGACGGCATGCTGTGCGCCGAGGACGAGTTGGGCATCTCCGCCGACCACGAGGGGATCATGGTGTTGCCGCCCGACGCGCCCATCGGGCAGGCGCTCTCCGACTACCTGGGCGATGTCATCTTCGACGTGGCGGTCACCCCCAACCGCTCCGACTGCAGCGGCATAGTGGGCGTGGCCCGCGAGGCTGCCATTCTGACCGGCCAGATGCTACGGGAGCCCGACGCCACCTACCCCGAGGCCGGGCCGGACGTTCACACACTCGCCGCCGTCGAGATTGCCGACCCCGACCTGTGTCCGCGCTACACCGCCAGCGTGGTGCAGGGCGTGAAAGTCGCGCCCTCGCCCCAGTGGCTGCAAGACCGGCTGAAGGCGGTGGGCCAGCGTCCCATCAACAACGTGGTCGACATCACGAATTATGTCATGTTGGAGACCGGCCAGCCGCTGCACGCCTTCGACTACGCACGGGTGCGCGACCGCCGCATCGTGGTCCGGCGCGCCACGCCTGGCGAGCAGATGACGACGCTCGACGGCGTGGAGCGCACCTTCACCGACAACAACCTGCTGATCTGCGACGGTCAGGGCCCCGTGGCGCTCGGCGGCGTCATCGGCGGGCTCGACAGCGAGGTGACCGGCGCCACCGTTGACGTGCTGCTGGAGTCGGCCAACTTCCACGGTATCAACATCCGCCAGACCGAGACGGCGCAGCGGGTGGGTACCGAGGCATCGCGCCGGTTCGACAAGGGGTTGAACCCCGAGTCGGCCGAGTACGGGCTGCGGCGCGCGACCAAGCTGCTGGTGGAGATCTGCGGTGGTACGGCCGCCACCGGGATCATCGATACCTACCCGCACAAGCGCGAGCCGCATCCCATCCACCTGACCCAACAGCGGCTGACCACGGTGCTGGGTGCCCCAACGAGCGAAGGGCGCGTGGTCGATGTACTGCGGTCGCTGGGATGCACCATCACTGGCGAGTGGCATCCCGGCCTGTACGTCACCGCCCCCTGGTGGCGACCCGACCTACGCATTCCTGACGATTTGGCGGAGGAAGTCGCCCGCATCCTGGGCTACGACACGCTGCCCACAACGCTGGTGCGTGGCGCCATCCCTCACCAGACGCCGAACCCCCAGCGAGCCCTCCGCGAGAAGCTTCGCGACCTGTTGGTAACGGCGGGTATGCAGGAGATCCTTACCTACCCACTGACCAGCCTGTCCATCCTGGAACGGATAGCGCCGCACCCGTTGGTGACCGAGGTGCAACCAATGAAGGTTGCCAACCCCATGTCCATTGAGCAGGAGTATCTGAGGACGACGCTGAGGACGGGCATGCTCGGTACGCTGGCAGCTAACGAGCGAACATCGCCCGGCCGCTTGCAACTCTTCGAG
Organism: Dehalococcoidia bacterium; assembly: GCA_009692935.1. Classification (GTDB taxonomy): domain Bacteria; phylum Chloroflexota; class Dehalococcoidia; order SHYD01; family SHYD01; genus SHYE01. The sequence continues at coordinate 5,220 of SHYE01000097.1, forward strand.
ATCGGCCGCACCTACATCCCCCGGAACGGCGATCTGCCCGATGAACAGGAGTGGGCGGTGGGATTGGTGACCGGAAGCGTAGCCAGCCCGCATTGGGCCACCGCCGCTGAATCGGCGGGTTACTTCGATGCTAAGGGTATCGTAGAGGGCGCCCTGGCTCAGCTCGGCATAGCGCCGGTGTTGAAGCCGGCGGCGGACCCGAACGCATATCCCGGGCGCTGTGCCGCGATCACCGTACATGGTGCTCGGGTCGGCCTGCTCGCCGAGATACACCAGGAAGTGTTGGACCGTTTTGCGGTGGTGAGCCGGCCCGTCTTTCTGTTCGAGCTCGATGTCGCTGCACTGACCAACGCGGGCCAGCACCGCCGCGCGTACCGCCCGCTGTCTCGCTATCCCTCAGTCACTGAAGATCTCGCGGTGGTTGTTTCCGATGCGGTTGCGGCCGGAGATGTGGAGGCGGCCATTCGCGGCGCTTCGATGGTGGTGGAGGTGCGATTGTTCGACGTCTACCGCGGCGACCCGGTCCCGGCCGGCCACCGCTCGCTTGCCTACAGCCTCACCTTTCAGTCGCCGGAAGCCACGTTGCGGGCTGAGGACGTTGCTCGCCTGCGTACTGGGTTGCTCAAGCAACTCGGAGCGCGGTTCGGGGCTCAACTGCGAGCTTGACGCTTGCCCGGCTGGCAGAAGCTGGGCACGCGTTATGTAATGCTCTTAAACAGCATGGTACAATAACGTCACTCCAGACACTTCCGCTATGTTGGGGGCACGCTTCGGTGTCTCAGCGCAAAAGTAGTCTGCATCTCGGACCGGTGTACCGCCCAGCGCATGGGCTAGGACGGAGACGATGAACCGATGCCGGTGACCGAAGTCCTCATCAGCGTGAGTGAGGCGCGCGAGCGCATCCTGGCGCATGTGACCACGTTGCCCACAGAGAACGCTCCCCTGTTGCAGGCCCTGAACCGGGTGCTGGCAAAAGACGTGTATGCGCCCTTCAACGTACCCCCCATGGCCAACTCGGCAATGGACGGTTATGCGGTACGGTGGGACGACATCCGCGGCACTGGGCCCACCACTCCCGTCTCACTGCCCGTGGTTGGGCAAGTTGCGGCCGGGCACCCGTCCGCCGTGCCGCTACGCTCGGGCCAAGCCATGCGCATCATGACCGGCGCGCCGGTCCCCGATGGGTGCGACACCGTCGTCCAGTTCGAAGAGACCGACGAAATGGAACGGCGGGCGCGAGGGGCGTCCTCCGCCGACCTGACCGAAATCGGCATTCTGAACCCCATGACCCGCGGCGCCAACGTGCGGGAAGCTGGCGGTGACGTTGTCTCCGGTACCCGAATCTTCACCGCCGGCACCCTGCTGCGAGCGGCGCATGTTGGCGTGCTCGCGAGCATCGGCCTCGCAACCGTACCGGTGATTCGGCGTCCGCTGGTAGCCATCATGGCCACTGGCGACGAGTTGAAGGAGCCCGGCGAGCTGTTGGGCCCCGGCCAGATATACAACAGCAACAGCTATGCCATTGCCGCACAAGTACTCGCGACCGGCGCCGAACCGCTGGTGCTGCCGATAGCACGCGATACCATAGCCGACCTCACTACGAAACTCGAAGCGGGCCTACGCGCCGACCTGTTCATCACCTCTGCCGGTGTGTCTACCGGAGAGTACGACCTAGTGAAGGACGTGCTGGGCCAGCAGGGCACCATGGACTTTTGGCGGGTACGCATGCGTCCGGGCAAACCCCTAGCCTTCGGCCTCTTGCCCCGGCGGGATGGCACAATCGTTCCCCATCTTGGGCTCCCCGGCAACCCCGTGAGTTCCATGGTGGCGTTCGATCAGTTCGCCCGCCCGGCGATCTACAAGCTCGCGGGGCGGCCGGCCCCCACCCACCCCGAGGTGGACGCGGAGCTCGATGACACCATTGGGCCGGGTGACGGCAGGCGCGCGTTCGCCCGCGCAGTGCTGACAAAGCAGCTGGACGGCTATCACGTCCGGCTTACGGGCCCCCAAGGCTCGAACCTGCTGACATCGATGGCAGCGGCAAATTGCCTGCTGGTGGTACCCGAAGAACAGGATATCCAGGGCATCGCAGCCGGAGGCCGCGTGACGGTACAGGTGCTGGAAGGGTTTGAGGACCTGCTGGCATGATGTACGAGGCCGCCGGTTTCAAGTTCGAAGCTCCCCGGCAGGTGGCCCGAGCGCGGCGTGTATTGATCAAGCCAAACGCCGCCTACGGTATCCCGTACCCAGTGACCACGAGCGCGGCGACCATTGCCAGCATCGTCCAGGGCATTCGGAGCGTCAGCGATGCGGACATTGTGGTGCTTGAAGGCGCCGTCGGGGGCGAGAGTATCCGCTCCGTGTTCCAGACCCTTGGCTACGAGATGCCCCGTATGCTCGGCCTGGACGTCAAGGACTGCAGTTACGTGGAGGTGGAGAATCCCCTCGTCAAGCCTTACGCCATCGCCAATTTCTGGCTGCCCAACGTCATCCTTTCCTGCGACTACCTGATTTCGGTTACTCCGTACCACATCCTCAACGGAAGACCATGGCTCAGCGTCGCCAATCTACTGGGCCTGCTGCCGCGCGCCAAGTACGGCGGTTCACCAGGCAAAGAGCGATCGTCGCTGAGTCGACAAGACCTGCAGCAGGTGCTGGCCGACCTGTACTTCACCCTGCCATTTGACCTCGGCGTCATTGATGCTACGGTGAAGTACACCGCTGGCGCCGATCTCACGCAGGGCGAAAGCGCCCCGCTGGGGAAGATATTCGTAGGCGACCCGTACGCCGTGGACCGGGAAGCCTGTGAAAGCGCCGGCGTCACGGCCGACTATCTGCACTACATCCAGAGTGCCCAACTCGAGTTGGAAGCCCACGTTCAAAGCTGATAGATGTCACAGGAGACTGATTCATGGCCGATGATACGACACTCACCGCCGCAGAGCCCGACCTCGAAGCACTGCTCCATGAGGAGTACCACGTGGACCCGGATTGGTACGTGCGCACCGAACTCTCTTGGGACTTAGCGCTAAGGGATCGCTTGTGCCACGACGCTCGCAGTGGCAAGACAGCCAGTGAACCGCGCCGCGCCGTGCGAGGCGCCGCAGGTGGCGTCCGCTTCCAGCGCAAAGCCGGCAAGGACTACAGCAGCGACCCCATCGCCGCCATCCAAGACATGTGCGCCGATGCTGCTGACTACCGTGACGCGGCGCTACCGCTCAAGGAGATACTGTTCCGGTTGCTGCTAGCTGGCGGCAATCAGCCCCTCACCGTGCTCAGTCTCTACGACAGCGTGATGGAGTGGGTGAATGGCGGCGAT
>SHYE01000098.1 GCA_009692935.1 Dehalococcoidia bacterium
ACCGAAGAAAGGCTCGGGTCGGTGCGCCAGGGTTGGGTAGCACTGCCGCTGTCAGGTCGGTATACTAGAACTAGCATACCTGCACGAAACAAAAGGAGCCGACATGACACCTCCCGCCCTAACGGTCACCGAGTCTGCCGCCGAGCAGTTGAAGGCCATCATGGATACTCAGGACCTGAAGGATGTCGGCGTCCGCGTTTTTGTGCGCCACCAGTGTGGTTGCGGTAGCATGCAATACGGCATGGGCTTCGACGACGCCGTCAGCGAGGGCGATGCCGTCATCGACCATAGCGGCCTCAAGTTCTACGTCAGCGAGGGCGATGCCGCGGGCCTGGAGGGCGCGACTATCGATTTCGTGGAGACGGATGTCAGTCGTGGGTTCGCCATCATCAACCCCAATGGTGGCGGTTGCGGTTGCGGCGGGCACTAGCCCTCTTCCCTGCGCCGGACAAAACGCCTACCCTAGCTTAGCGTGCCCCCGTAGCTCAGGGGATAGAGCATCGGCCTCCGAAGCCGTGTGCGAGCGTTCGAATCGCTCCGGGGGCACCATATCTCACCAAGTTGCCCGCCACCCCCTGGCGGGCAACAACTGTAGCAGGCCGTGAGCGAACAACGAAGACTACGACGTGAATCGGCGCGGCAGCAGGCCGCACACAAGATAAGGCAAGCCATCGTGCAGAAGCGGGGGGGGCCTCCCACGCCCTTCCGCGAGCGCGCCAAGGGCTGGTTCTCGGGCCGTCGCCCCTATGCGCTGGCGGGGGTCTTGATCATGGCGATACTGATCGCCGCCCCAAGCATCCCCGGCCTCAGCAGCGCAAGCCCTGCGCCACCAACCGTGACACCCGTGCCGGGGTCCGAGACGCCGGTCGCTACCCCCACGCCGGGGCGAGGCAGCCTGAGTGCCCCGGATATGAAGCTGCTCGACACCTCGAAGTACGGGGCGGTACTGGCCACGGCCAAGGGTTCGGTGCGCATCGAGTTGTTCCATATGGACGCACCGCTCGCCACCAATAACCTCGTCGTGCTGGCGAGGGGCCGCTATTACCAGAGTTCCACCATCTACAGGGTAGAGCCCAGTAGGTACACCGCGATGGGCGGGTTGAACGAAGATGGTACCGGGACTCCTGGCTACACCATCGACCCTGACCAGGGTGGCAGACCGCCCGCCGCAGGATCCATTGCCATGCTGCTGCAGGACGGCAAGGTGAGCAGCCAGTTCATTATTACGACCGGCGATGGCGATCCTGGCGTACCGCACGTGGTGGTGGGCAGGGTGACCGACGGCCTGGACATCGTGCGTGAATTGAAGGCCGGTGACAAGATCGACGCCTTGAACATCACCGAGACACGCTAGCCACCACCTCAAGATATGCATACCGTCGGCGTCGATATCGTGGAGATCGATCGCATTCAGGAGGCGGTGCAGCGTTGGGGTGACCGCTTCCTGCAGCGGGTGTACACGCCGAAAGAGATTGCGTACTGCCGCGGGCGAGTACCGGAGCTTGCCGTACGGTTTGCCGCCAAAGAAGCCGTCATGAAGGCGCTTGGCACCGGCGTCCGCGGCATCAGTTGGCGCGAAATCGAGGTGCTGCCAATGCGCAGCGGCAAACCCCTGGTGTTCCTGCACGACAAGGCGCAGCGGCGGGCTGAATTCCTCGGCCTCCGCGATTTCGCCATCAGCCTCTCGCACTCGCGCGCGTTCGCGGTGGCCTCCGTGGTTGGGGGCTCTGACTGATGCCGCCGCAGGTGCCCCGGCCCCTTCTGCCGACCGCACGGGCTTCGCTGAGCATCACCGTCGTTCTAGCACTCTTCGGGATGCTCCTGGGTCTCATCGGGACGCCCTCTCCGTTGCTTCCCGCCTTCTCCATCGCGCTACCTTCGTTCGACTCTTCAGCTACTGCGCCCCCTGCTGACAACGAAGCCCTCCGCTCGGCATTGCCCAAACTCGACGATGTGTTGCCGTTATCGCGTGATCTGATGGCTCCGGTCGGCGCCCCCGAGTCACTGACCAAGGCGCGGGCAGCGGCAGCATGGCCCGATGCCAGTGGAGCGAGGGGCCGGCTGGACGGGTGGGGGCGGGTTGGGGGTTACCAGACCACATTTGTGCGTCCGCTGGCCAGCACCGTAGAGAGTCCGGTGCTGCAGGTCTGGAGCGATGTGTCCGCCTTTCGATCGGTGGACGGCGCCCGTGACGCGTTGCGTGACACCCAAGAGCGGCTGACGAAGGCTGGAGCCGCACCGGTAACGATTGGTGTTTTGGGTGATGCATCGGTGGCACTCTCGTACTCCATCGGCTCGTTGACCACCTACCATGTCCTGATCCGACGGAACGTGACAACCGCTTGGCTCACCATCACCGGCTTGTCCGATGGGGTGAAGCTAGAGTCCGTTGAACGGCTGGCCAGGACCGTTGCAGACCGGCTTGGCTAACCCCCTGTATGTCGTCACCGCGCTTGAGATGCGCTCCGTAGAGGAGCGCGCGATGGCACTGGGCGACACGGTGATGGGACTGATGGCACGGGCCGGCAGTGCCCTCGCCGCCGAGACCCTCGTAGTACTTGACCGCGCTGCTGACGGCGCGCGAATCGTCGTGCTGGTGGGCCCCGGCAACAACGGCGGCGATGGTCTGGTCGCGGCGGCACAGCTCGCCAATGCCGGGGCAGCAGTGACGGTCATCCTTGCGAGCGCTCGCACCGCCGCCGACCCGCTGCTCGCGACATGCCTAGGGCGCGGGGTCACTGTAAGAGCGGCTGGCGCTGAGTTGGGTGCTGCGTATGGCGACGCCGATGTCGTGGTCGACGCCTTGCTCGGTACCGGGCGCAGCCGGCCCCTAGCCGGCGACTTCCTACGATTAGTGGCGGCCGTTCGTCGCGAACAGGAGCGCCGTCCGAGCCTTATGGTCGTGGCCGCCGATATACCCAGCGGCGTCGATGCCGATACGGGCGCTGCCGATCCGGCCGCCCTGCGCTGCGATGTCACCGTGACCTTCGGATTGCCCAAGCACGGCCACTTCCGCTTCCCGGCAGCCGATCTCGTTGGCCGCCTGGTGGTTGCCGATATCGGCCTGTCTGCAGCGGCCATGTCTGGCCTAAACGCTCAGGTGCTTGAGCCTGCAGCTATGGCGTTGCTCCTTCCCACTCGCGAGAGTGCCTCGAACAAGGGAAGTTTCGGCCGTGTGCTCAGCATCGGCGGTTGCGCGAACTACATGGGCGCCCCGGTGCTTGCGTGTCGTGCGGCGCTGCGGGCCGGGGCGGGCCTCGTGACGCTGGGGGCCCCTCATGCCGTGTCCCAGGCGATGGCAGCGACATTGCTAGAAGTGACCCACCTGCCGTTGACGGAGTCAGCCGATGGGGGCATCGCCGCCGGCGCCGCTCCGATCGTGGAGGAGGCGGTTAGCCGTTACGACGCGCTGGTAGCAGGATGCGGCATGGGCCAGTCGGCGGGTGCTCGCGCATTTCTGGAGGCGTTGCTGCTAGATGGCATTGCTGCCCAGGCAAAGGTGGTGGTGGACGCCGATGGTTTGAACCTGCTGGCTGCGATTCCCGACTGGTGGCACGACCTGCCCCAGCAGGTAGTGCTGACGCCGCATCCTGGCGAAATGGCTCGGCTCTTGGGGAGCAGTGTGGCAGACGTCCAGCGTGATCGGGTGACGGTGGCGAATGGCGCCGCTGCAGTTTGGGGCCGCGTCGTCGTACTCAAAGGTGCCTACACTGTGGTGGCGGCCCCCGATGGCGCAGTACGCATCGCACCCTTCGCCAACCCCGCGTTGGCCACCGCGGGCACTGGCGATGTATTGGCTGGCATCACGGCAGCGCTGCTGGCCCAAGGCCTCGCGCCGTTTGAGGCAGCGTGCTGTGGGGTGTTTCTGCACGGTCTGGCTGGTGAGTTGTTCCGGACGGAGCGGGGCGAGTCCGGACTACTCGCATCGGAGTTGACAGAGTACCTGCCGGGAATCATGCGAGACCTTCGTGCGGGAAGAACCACAGGCTGGGGCCGCATCGTGGAGCGGCGGGAGTTGACCCCTTGATCGCAGGAATCGTGCTGGCTGCGGGTGAATCACGCCGCATGGGCAGCCCCAAGCCGCTGTTGGGCTGGAAAGGACGCCCGTTGGTCCGCTATCAGGTGGAGCAATTGCGGGCCGCGGGTTGCGACGCTGTGGTGGTGGTGCTTGGCAGCCGGGCCGACCGAGTGCAGCCCTTCACCGACGGGCTGCGGGCCACCGTGGTGATCAACAACCATTTCGCCGAGGGCCGCGCGACCTCGGTCCGGGCCGGAGCAGCGTTGGTGCCCGCATCCGCCGAATGGATAGCCGTGCTCGGGGTCGACCAGCCCCGCCCGGCGGCGGTAATGCGGCCGCTGTTTCAGGCTGCGGCTGACAGCGATGCGGACATCCTGGTGCCGGTGTACGGTGGCCGCCGTGGCCATCCGGTGCTCTTTTCAGGCCGGCTCTTAGGCGAGATGCGAGACGTCCAAGACGCGACGCTGGGGCTGCGGGCAGTGGTCCACCGCCATCTCGACCATCAGCGCGAGGTGCCCATCGATTCTCCGTTGATCCACGTCGACATGAACACGCCCGCGGCTTATGTGGCAGCGTTGGCGGCTCGTTGAGAGGAATGACCTATGCCTATTCGTAGCTTCGAGGGCGTGAGCCCGCTTGATAACAACGTGTACTTCATCTACGACGAAGCTACCCGGCTGACGGCTATCGTCGACCCCACCATCTTCAGCGAGAAGCTCTGGAGGTTTGTGGAGGACGAGGGGCTGGTGCTGCAGTACATCATCAACACCCACGGCCATTTCGACCACGTATACAACAACGGCTGGTTCAAGAAGCAGGCGCCCGACGCTAAGCTGCTCTATCACCCCGAGGACGAGGAGATTGTCGCCTCGTTGTTGGTCACCGCAGCCCGCTGGGACATGAAGCCCGACCCGTCACCCCCTGCCGACGCACCCCTGCAGCCGGGAGTCAATGTGATGGTCGGTAACGTAGAGGTGCAGGTGCGGTTCACACCGGGGCACACGCCCGGCGGCTGCAGTTTTTACCTCCCCGTGGAGCGCGCAGTGATCACGGGCGATACGCTGTTCTGCAATAGCATTGGCCGTTGGGACTTCCCCGGCGGTTCGTTACCGTCGCTGTTGCAGTCCATCGACGGACAACTGATGCCACTGCCAGATGACACGTCGGTGCACCCGGGCCACGGACAGGCCACCACGATCGGTGAGGAGCGAGAGAACAACCCCTTCATGCACGCTGCGTACCGCCGGCAACTGATCGCCGAGGCCTAGAGTCTGATAGGGCCCCCAGTGAGCGCTTGGCGAGCGTCGGTGAATTCGGCAAGCGCCTCGTGCACCTGTTCGCGTTCCGCGGCACTGGTGCAGCGTTGCCTGAGTTCCAGGAGCGTGCTGACCGCCTCGCCGAGGAGGTCCTTAACGACGTCTGTGCCCGCTAGTTCCAAACTGGTCCGCTGGAGCGTGCGCAGCGTCTGCCGTGCTTCGGCCACCCGCAGTTCCAGTTCGGTGTATCTGCAGGCGACTTCGGGTAGCCGCTCCCGCCGGGCCTCGGGGTAGTTTGTGCCGTCTACCAACTCGTGCGGCTCCCGCTTGAACAGGCCCGCCAGCAGCACCACCGTGCGTTCGCTGGGCATCGCCAACCCCATCTCCAGGTGGCTCACCGCCACGCGCGACATAGCCAGCCGTTCGCCCAACGCCGCCTGTGTCCAGCCGCGTTCTGCGCGCAGCATGCCAATGCGCTGCCCCAACGGTTGAACGGCCCCAGAGTTCTCAGGCATGTAGCCAGTATAGCGTTTGCCACAAGACGCTAACGCACTTAGCAGACGCTCCCTTAGGGTACGCGTTAGTCTAAAGAGACATAAAGAGGGGAATAATCACATGGCCGCTCAACTACGGGCACTCATTACCGGTATCACGGGGCAAGACGGTTCCTACCTGGCAGAACTGCTGTTGCAGAAGGGGTACGAGGTTACTGGCATGGTGCGCCGGTCGAGCACGGTGAACTTCGAGCGCATCCGGCACATTCAGGACAGGGTCGAGTTGATCTCCGGCGACCTGTTGGACGAAGTCTCGATGATCGGCATTCTGCGCGAAGCCCGGCCTGCGGAGGTTTACAACCTGGCAGCGCAGAGTTTTGTACAGACATCGTGGTCGCAGCCGGTGTTTACCGGAGAAGTGACCGGACTCGGCGTGACCCGCATGCTCGACGCGATCCGCATCGTCGACCCTGAGATCCGCTTCTACCAGGCGAGTTCTTCCGAGATGTTCGGCAAGGTGCAGGCGGTCCCTCAGAACGAATCTACATCGTTCTACCCACGCAGCCCTTATGGGGTGGCCAAGGTGTACGGCCACTGGATTACCGTCAACTACCGCGAGAGCTACGGGCTTCACGCTTCCTCCGGCATCCTCTTCAATCACGAATCACCGCGTCGGGGCCTGGAGTTCGTGACGCGGAAGATCACCAATAGCGTGGCCCGCATCAAGATGGGGTTGGATAGCGAGCTGCGCCTGGGCAACCTTGAGGCGCGCCGCGACTGGGGTTTCGCGGGCGACTACGTGACGGCGATGTGGCTGATGCTGCAGCAGAGCGAGCCTGGCGACTACGTGGTGTCGACCGGCGAAACGCACTCTGTCCGTGAGTTCTGTGAGGCAGCCTTCGGGCGGGTGGGCCTGGACTACGCCAAGTACGTGGTGCAAGACCCCCGCTTCATGCGGCCGGCTGAAGTCGACCTGTTGGTCGGCGACGCCGGCAAGGCGAAGAGCGTGCTCGGCTGGGAGCCAACGGTGACCTTCACGGAACTCGCGGCAATGATGGTCGACGCCGACATGTCCCTATTGAAGGGGAGTTAGCCACCAGTGCCTAGCCCGGCGAGGGTGGAGCGGTCGCCGGGTCTCGGCGCATCTGGAGCTCAGCGCCCCCTCGGTTAGAACAGAGTCAGCTCCCTGCGACTACCTCGGCCAGCCGGTCGAACTGTTGGATATTGGGAACGGTTGGCATCAGCAGATAGTGGTCCACCCCGGCGTCCTTGAACTCCCTGAGGGTGTCCCGAATTTCCTGGGGGGTGCTCTTCACTCCACGCGCTAGCCGGCTGGCGCCGGTGCCCATGGCAGCGTAATACGTCTGGATGTAGTTACGGCCCGCATCGACATCGGCATCGCTGCCCAATGCGTAGTAGTCGATAGCCGCCAGCAGGGGCTTGCCTGGGCGTCCGGCTTCCTCCCAGGCGGCTTCTACCTGCTGAAAGTGCTCGTGCAGGCTGACGGCCGTATAGTTGGTGCCGGCAATGTAGCCGTCGGCCACCTGCCCGGCCCGCCGCAGGGGGTTCGGCGTTCGCCCACCAATCAGGATAGGCGGACCACCCGGCTGCCCCGGGGCGGGCCCGAAGGCCGGCAGCCCCTCGGCAATCGGCTGGCCGGCCCAGTGATTGCGGAAGGCCTGCAACTGCGCCTCCATGATCTTGCCGCGTTCGTGGATGGGAGACGGCGCAGCGTCGAAATCCTCGACGCGGCTGCCGACCCCAAGCCCGAGGATCAGCCGCCCGCCCGACAGTTGGTCGATGGTGGTGACCTGCTTCACCAGAATTCCCGTGTTGCGCAACGTCGACATCAGAATGTGCGTCACCAGCTTCACGCGCGTCGTGAGCGCCGCAGCGGCGGCCAGCGCAATCAAAGGCTCCCAGTTGCTGTACACAATGCGGTCGGTGACGCCAAGGCTAGCGAAAGGGCTGGCGTCGGCCTTCCTGGCCCACTCCAGAAACAACTCCCGGGTCATACCGGGCACCATAGCCGGCGTTGAGATACCGATTTCCATGTCACGCTCCTAATCTGCCTCTCGTATGGTGAACTGAACTTCGTACTCAAGTAGCTGTACTGCAGGAATCTCGGAGGCGGCGTACCGAAGCTTGTCATCAATCGTCTGCGCGATGATGACGCCTCTCACCTGCTTGCCCAGGCCTATGTTCTGCCGCACCCAACCCATGTACCGAAGGATCTGCCCAATCGTGTAGTCAGGGCCGCGGCCGAGCTTCAGTTCGAACACCACGAGTTCACCCATGGTGTCAATTGCGAGAAGGTCGATTCTCCCGACATCCGTCTGGAACTCAATGCCCGTCGCGTTCTCTTCCTGGTATAGCCGAAGTGGACGGTTTCTGAGCGGGAGAGTGTGCAGGTTTCGCGCCAGGAAGTCGCGCAGGTGGGTCTCCCATGGAAAAGCGAGGCTGGCCGGGGTACGTGGTGACTCAACGTCCACTTCAAGAGCAGCGTCATCACTCTCGATTGTGGAGCCTCCCGCGACTCCTACAGTCAGCCGCCCTGACGAGTCCGCCCTGAGCTCCCACTGTCTATGCCTAATGGAGTCGTACAAAGTGAACCTACTCCTGCTGATCAGATACAAGCAGTCATGAGGAGCATCCGCCAGCCGTGGTCGGTTGTTCTGGGGGTAGTGGACACGAC
>SHYE01000099.1 GCA_009692935.1 Dehalococcoidia bacterium
ACCTGCCGGTGGAGCGTGAACTCGACCATTCGTTCATCGCCACCGCCGTCGCTACGTTAGCCGACCGACGGTGGATCGCCGACTTGAGCGAGCATGACGCCCAGCCCAGCTACCTCCTGCTACCTACCGCAATAGCTCCTGAGAGCATCGGTGTCGAGCGCACAAGCCTGTTATGGGAGGGCCAGAGTGCTCGCCTTTACCGGCTAGCGGATAGTTCCGCCGTGTCGGCGCGTTCCTACCCGCCCGGCAGTGCAGAGGGCACACCATCCACGAGTACCGCCCGACGCGATCGTACGAAGTCGTGGATTGCGGGCGCTCTGGCTTCGCAAGCGCCCGCCGCCCTTGTCTCTGCCGAGGCTGTACGGCGGGAGGGAACGGTTACGATCTCTGTCGACTACCTTGGTCCGGCTGCGCCCGGTGCGCTCATCGGCCTCGACATCTACGAGACGGCCAGTTGTGCGCCGACGCATTATGGGTGGTGGGCAGCCTCAATAAGCCAAACCGGCGTGAACCCGCGGTTCGAGCTGCAACCGGCTGCTCAGCAGGTCGCGCTGCTGGCAGACCAGCCCACAGCACTGGCGTCGCAGACGTGGCCCGCTCGGGACGGCACATACCGCGGGTTCGTGATGATCAAGCAGGGGGATACCTCCGACTCCCTGCCCGCGTTCGAGTTCACACTGGCCGGTAGTCAACTCACTACGTTCGAATCGATTGACGGCAGTCAGGTAGTCAAGGTGCGTCCGTGATGGGGCAGACAGCCCCTTCCCCCGAACGAGGCGCTACCCAAGCGTCATGGTCTGCGCGGCGCGACGTGCTGGTCGCGGGACTGCTCGCGGCGTTCGCTATCGCCTTAAGCCTACCGGGGCTGGGCACCAATCCGCCGTTGAATTACGACGAGGGCTACGTGCTGCAATCGCCGATGAACCTGGTACAGCACGGCTTCTACGGCACCATCGACGCCGAATGGCACTGGGCGTTCGATCCCCATGTGACAACAGGTTTGCCGTTCACCCTGCCCGTAGCGTTGTCCTACGCGCTGTTCGGTGTCGGCGTGGCGCAGGCCCGCATCATCACAGTCTTGTTCGCGGGGCTGGCTGCCGCCAGCGCATACGGCATGGCCCGGCAACAGGCGAGCCCGCTGGTGTCTGGCGCGGCAGCGGCGTTGCTCACGCTGTCGCTCTACCCCCACAATCGCATCGCGCTCGGCGAAGTACCGGCCTTGGCGCTCGCGCTCGCGGGTGGGTGGCTTTGGCTCCGAGCGCTGGAGCGTCCAACAGCGCGCGCGCTCGGCGGCGCCGGCCTGGTTTTCGGCCTAGCGGCGCTCACCAAGCTCGCCATGCTCCCGATCCTTGGTGTCGCATTGGTGGGCGTCTGGACAGCGTTACGCTTGTTCCATCGCCTCCTCCCGGTGCGAGCCCTGATGTGGCCGGTCCTTGGCCTGCTCGGCCCAACAGCACTCTGGCCCCTTGTGCAACTCGCCTTTCTAGGTCCCGTGGGCATGTTCGACCGGCTGGCGGTGCTCGGCGACTATCAGCAGCAGATCATGAGCTCTGGCGAGCGCATCCTTACCAACGCCGGGAAACTCGGTGAAGCTGTTCCGGCCAGCCTGCTGCCCTGGGCCGCCCCTACCCTCCTGGCCGGCGTGGCCGTTTTGGTACAACGAGACCAGTTCACGGCGGCACGGCTGCTGCCCTGGGGTCTACTCCTGACCACCGGCGCCTTCTATTTCTTCCTCTCCACGGGGTGGGCCCGCTACGGCTTCTGGATGGCGGCTCTGCTGGCCTTGCTGGCTGCGGTCACCATCCCTGCGCTCGTCCGTGCCGTCGGGCCGGGGACTGCCCGCATGACGCAAGGTCTCGCACTCGCGGCCCTGCTGCTGCCGGCCGGGTGGTGGGCTGGTCAGCGGCTCGGCACCCAACCCGCCGAAGTCGAAACCGTCACCCGGTTCCTACAAGAGCAAGCGGGGGCAGGGGCCATCGGCTCTACTGAATGGGAGCTCGACCTGACCCTCGCCCGCACCCTCCAGCATCCTCCTACACTGGTGGCTACGGTGACCCAGGCGCAGGTGGACGCCGCCTACGACTGGGCGTGGCCGAACGCAGAATGGGTCGTCATCGGCTTGGTCGGCAAAGCCCTAAGGGCCGATGAGAAGCTGTTGGCCAATCCCTCATTCGTCGAGCGACTGCAGACGAAGAACTACCGGGTGTTCCAGCGCTACGCCGGACCGGCTCCGGGCTGGACGTGGAGTACGGCCGGGGCCACGGCCACCGTCCCACTGAGCCAGGAACCGGCCGGCCAGACCTTCACCACGGGCTACGACGTGCTGACCGAGGTGCGCGTGCTGCTCTCGGGCAACGGCGCGACGACAAACGCGCCGGTACGCATGCGCTTGTACGCCTTTCCACCCACCGGCACGCCGCTGGCCGAGACGGAACTTTCGGGCGCGACAGTTGTACAGAATAGATGGTATGGTTTCGATATGCCGCCAATCACCCTGCAGAAGGGCCAGCGATACTACTTTGAGGTCGCAAGCACGCCGTCGTCTGGCCAGACCGTGGCAACCGCTTGGTACCAGGAGAGTGTCGACAACTATCCGGGTGGCCAACGGCACCTGCGCGAACAGGCTCGGAGCGGCGACCTGTACTTCGGGGTGCTGGGGTACGCCCGCCCGGCTTCAGAAAGGTAGCCCAGTCCCATGGTCTTGGTAGGCGCCAACCGAGAGATCCACGCCGCTGCTATAGCGGCGGGCTATCGCCTGATCATGCGCGGCAAGCCCGTTGCTCGGAGGGCCGATGAACTCGACGCCAGCCAGTGGTGGTCGCAGTCACGCGTGCTCGCCCTGCAGTGGGAGAAGCTCGAACGATTGCTTGAGCATGCGTACCGGCAGGTGCCGTATTACCGGCAGGCCATGCTCGAACGCGATCTGACCCCGGCAGATATTCGCACGCCCGCCGATTTCGCCAAGCTTCCGATTCTGACCAAGGCCTTGATTAACGAACATCAGGCCGATTTGTTCGCCGCCAATGCCGATCGCGCCAAGGTCATCCGTACCGCCAGCGGCGGCTCGACCGGGGTGCCCGTAACGGTGTACCACGACCCTGCCTTTGTGGCTGCCTACCAGGCGGTGAAACTGCGGAACTTCGGGTGGGCAGGGTGGCGGCCGGGGCGCGCCTGGGTACGGCTGTGGGGCTCGCAGTTTGATGTGAAGCCACACCAGGTGCTGAAGCAGCGGGTATGGGACAAGGCGACCCGGGTGCGGGTGATGCCCTGCTTCGACATGACCGAGGCGACCATGGCCGTCTACGCCGCCGACCTCATGCAGAACCCGCCAGACGTTATCGAGGCGTACGTCACCCCGATGTACCACTTTGCCCGATTCCTTGAGGAACGGCGCATCACCGGCATCCGGCCGAGGGGCATCATTTGTTCAGCCGAGATGCTGTTCGACCACCAGCGGGCCACCATCCAGCGCGTGTTCGGCTGCAAGGTGTACAACCGCTACGGGGGCCGTGAGATGGGCGATATCGCGCACGAGTGCCCTGAGGGTGGGTTCCACATCAACGCCGAGAACTACTTTGTGGAATTCGTGCGTGACGGCCGGCCCGCGGCGCCCGGTGAGCCGGGCGACATCCTGTTGACCGCGCTCGATCTCTACAGCTTCCCGCTGTTGCGCTATCGCGTGGAAGACGTGGGCTCGCCCGCTGACGGCCTGTGCGCCTGCGGCCGCGGCTTGCCGCTGATGCGCATGGTGGAGGGCCGGGTGCAAGACATCCTGACCCTCCCCGGCGGCCGCTATCTGCCTGGCGAGTTCTTTCCGCACCTGTTCAAAGACTTCGATATGGCGCAGTTTCAGGTGGTGCAGGAGACGCTGGACCACCTGACGGTGCGCATGGTGCGCGGCCCCCGCCTGACCGGCGACCAGATCGCCTACCTCACCCAGCGCATCCACGAGTACACGGGAGGCACGGTGACGGTGGACATCGAATTCGTGGAGAGCATTCCGGCCACGGCGTCGGGCAAGTTCCGCTACACCATCTCCCACGTGCCGCCCGACTTCAGCCGCACCCGGGAGCCCGCCGGTGTCTGACCGCCCCGACGTCGCCATCTGGGACACCGGTGCCACAGGCTACCCCGCCGCGCCCTTCCACCCCGGCGAGGCCTACCCCGAGTATCCCTTCGGCGAGGCCATCGGCCCGGCCAACCCGGTCTACGCCGGCATGCGGGCGATGCTGAGCAGCCTCGAACTCGGCAGCGGCAGCCCCGGCATGCCTGACTGGAACCCATTGGCGAGCGTGGTACTGCCCGGGAACACCGTCATCATCAAGCCCAACTTCGTGGTCAGCGAGCACCCGAAAGGTCAGCCCGGCATCGAGGCTGCCGTCGTGAACGGGGCGGTGCTCCGTCCCCTGGTGGACTACGTACTGGTTGCCCTTCAAGGGCACGGCCGCATTATCATCGCCGACTCGCCCATCAAGGAGGTCGATTTCGACCGCATCGTCGAACTCAGCGGCATCGGCGCCGTATTCCACTTTTGCCGGCAACGCCTGCCCGCCGGCGTCTCGCTGGAGCTGCTGGATTTCCGCGACGCGCAGGTGCGCCGGAATGACTCCGGCTTTATGGAAGAATGGTCGCCACTCCCCGGCGATCCGGCTGGCTACACCGCGGTGGACCTGAGTGACCGTAGCATGTTTCACGAGATTGCTCCGGAGCACCACCGCCTCCGCAGCACTGCCGTCTACTACGAAGACGTGATGGGCCAGTTCCACAACCCCCACCACAACATCTACAGCCTGCCCAACACTCTGCTCAACGCAGACGTGGTGATTTCGGTGGCCAAGCTCAAGACCCACCGCAAGGGCGGCATCACCCTCACGCTGAAGAATGCCGTGGGCATCACCAACGAGAAGCGGGGCCTGCCGCATCACCGCGTGGGCTCGCCCAGCGAGGGTGGCGACGCCGTGGCCGACAACGCCCGCATGGACGCCAAGCTCGAAGACGCCTTCCGCGACTTCATGCTCAGCCGGCCGGCCGGCAAGGTGGGCCTGAAGCTGTTGGGCGGCCCGTTGCGGCTGCTGGCCGGACGGGTGGTCAAGCCCCTCTTCCGGCGCCTCTCGCCAGGCCGCCCGGCGGTGACCGAGGGCGACTGGTACGGCAACGACACCGTGTGGCGCATGGCGCTCGACCTGAACCACGCGCTACAGTTCGCCGGCACCGATGGCACCCTGCACGACACGCCCCAGCGCCGCTGGCTCGGCATCATCGATGGCGTGGTCGCGGGCGAGGGCGAAGGTCCGCTCTTTCCCGACCCCAAGGTGTGTGGGGTGGTGGTGGCCGGCACGCATCCAGTGCTCACCGATATCGCGGCCACACGCCTGATGGGATATGATTGGACGTATGTTCCCATGCTACGGGAGGGAAGTGACCGGACTTGGCCGCTGCGCCCCCCCGTCGCCCCAGGCGAAATGACCGTGGCCAGCAATCACCCCGCCTGGCAGCATCTGCTGCAAACCGATGACCTTCCCTTCCGTTTCGAGCCGACCGCGGGGTGGCGAGGGCATATCGAACTGCGACGCGCGCCAAACGCGCCAACTCGCGCTCCGGGGCCTCAATCATGAACAAGATTAAACGTTTGACTTCGCGTGTAACGCGCGTTTCACGCGCGTCGTTTCTCAAGGTGAGGGAGTGAGCGAATACAAGACAACGGCGCAAGATCCCGAGGTTAGCCTCTGGGTCGAGCAAGCCGTAGCGGGAGACTCCGAGAGTTTCGGTAGACTGTACGACCTCTACGTCGACAGGATTTACCGGCATCTCTACTACCGGGTGGGCAATGCCACCCAGGCGGAGGATCTCGCGGCGCAAGTCTTCGAGAAGGCCTACAAGGCCATCGGCCGGTATCGGACGATGGGCAGGCCGTTCTTCGTATGGCTGCTGAGTATCGCTCATAACCTTCTGGTCGACCATTATCGAGCGCAGCGAGACAGCTCGTCGATTGACGACGTGATCATCCCTGCGGACGATTCGGCCGATCCGGTGACCTTGGCTGAAAAGAGCTTTGCCAGCGCGACGCTCCGACAGGCCATCAAGAAATTAAAGCAGGATCAACAGATAGTAGTTGTTATGCGATACATCGACGGACTGGACTATGCCGACATTGCCGCCGCGGTCAACAAGACTGAGGGCGCGGTACGCGTCGTCCTCCATCGGTCACTGATCGCCCTCCGCAAGATTATCAGCGCTGATGAAGGGGGACGGCCGTGAAAACCTCGGATCGGATCCTTGCCACGCTGACGGAACTCGCTGAAGAGTCACGCACGCCGGAACTCATGGGGCGGGCGTATCCAGGAATCGAGCGAGAAGTCGCCGACCTGATGCCGGTGCACACCCAGCTCAAGCGGCTCCCCAAGGATATCTCGCTCTCGGCCCCTGCCAAGGCTGCCCTGCGCGCACAACTGATGGCCAACATCCGCCAAGCAGCACTGGAGGCCGAGACCGCTCCATGGTGGCGAAGGGCCGTTGACTCGGTTACTGCGGCGTTCACCCCCGCGGCCTTCGCACAAGCGCTGGCCCGGCCTGCAGCGATGGCGCTGGCGGTCACCATGTCTTTCACTGCAGCCGGTGTCACCACAGTTTCGGCCGCTCTGGATAGCATACCTGGAGACGGGTTGTATTCCGTGAAGACGGCGTACGAGGATGTCGTATTGGCGGTTCAAATCGACGACGAGAGGCGGATTCGGACCTACTTCTGGCAGGCAGGACTTCGACTAGAGGAAATACGAAAACTCTGGTCGGTCGGACGCGCTGAAGAGGCTAGCAAGCTTGCATCCAAGTTAGATGCGAGTGTCGAAGGCGCCGAGAAGACCGCAGAGAAGAGCACCGGCAACCAGAGCGGACTGGTGGGCGTGCTCCAGCAGCGGTTCGAGAACGACGTCAGGACGGCTCCGCCAGGGGTGCGGCAGTTGGTCAAGGCCCAAGCAGCGACGCCGCTAGTTGTTGACGCAATGCCTTCTCCCTCTATCCAGGCCGCGCAAACCCAAGCGCCAGAACCCGTGAGCAACAGCGTCCCGCAACAGCCGGGTTCCCTGGAGCCGGTAACCGAGGGCGTGACTGCGACCGGCGGTCGCATTCCGGATAGCAAAACCTTGGCCGGTGAGCCCGTAGGGGCCAAACCGGCCGCAACCAATGATCCCAAGGAGCCGATCGCCCAGCCCGATTGGAGCGGAATACCGGCGAAGTCGGGCGACTCAGCACCTCCGTCGGGTCCCGTAACGGCGCCTGTGACCACCAGGGATCAGCCGGGGTTCGCGGAGCCTGCCAAGCCTGAGCCAGTGACAGTTCCTGCGGAGATTCCCAGCAAGGAGCCGCCCGCAGCGTCACAGCCTGGTGGCCTTGAGCCAAAACCTCAGGCGAGGAACGACCCATCTGGATTCGACGGCGGCAAGAGCGATGGCTCCGGAGCACCAACCGGGGGGCTTCCCTCTAAGCAGTAGCCACCGAGTGAACGTGATTGAAGGCCCGGGCAATGCCCGGGCCTTTTACTAGTCCGGCGCCTGTGCCCAGGTCTCGCGCAGGAACATGGGATCGAACCCCAGTCGCTGAAGGTTCCCTGCCACAGCCGACCCCGGAGCCGCCAACGAGATGGCGAACTGCAGCCCTTCTCCCATTGCTGCCACCAAGCGCACGTGAATCAGCGCTCGGTGTGCGCCCATGCTTCGGAACCCGGGCAACACCGAGCCTGAGAACAGCAGTGCTGTTCGCCCTACCTCACGCCAGAGAGCCCCGGCACCCACCGGTTCACCCTCCAGCCTCGCCATGAACAGCCTCACCTCGGGCCGAACCGACGCGCGTGCCAGCCTCGTGGCCATGTCATCAGGTCCGGGCGGCGCCGGCGCAGCGCGAAAGCCGGCGGCAGCGATGGCCACCCACAGATCATCATCGTCGGTGTGCTCGGCCAGCACTGGACCAGGCAATGGCCCGCCCAGCGAAAGTGGCAGCGTGGCCACGTGCACCTGCAGCATCTGCGTCAGCGTGTAGCCGCGCCGCACTAGCTCCGCTCGCAGGCGTGGCGTCGCGTCCGGATAGCACGCCACGCCTGCCGGCGCATCATGCCGGTCGAAGAATGCCTCCGCCGCGTCGAGCAGCTCGGCGGGTGGCCCGCTCTCGGCACTCAGGCCAAAGGCGCGGTTCAGCGGACAGTCGCTACCGGCATACACCAATAGCCCACCTGCGCCCCACGGCTCGGTGGCGACCAGAGTCTCGGGGTACAGTGCCCCCAGCGCCGCCACCTGCCCGGCCACCGTCGCCACCGTCAGGCTGTGGATCCCCTCCGCACGCGCCCTCCCCAGCGTGATCGTCCACGTCCCGTCGTGCGCCACCTGCGCCGTCGGCGTCAGCGCCACCGTGCTCCCGTCAAACGTGTCCGAGATCGTCA
>SHYE01000100.1 GCA_009692935.1 Dehalococcoidia bacterium
CTGACGAAACAGGGCGATGGTGCGGAAGTCTGGCCGGGCCCCAGCGACCAAGTACATGAAGGCGACATTCTCCCGGCAGGCTTGCGCCAGCCGCCGTGACGCATAGATGCCCGGGCAGGCGCCGTACAGATACAGGCCCACCATGGCCTCCGGGTGAAAGGGTGGCCGCCCACGCTCGCTGGCATACGCACGGTGAATCAGCCGGAGGTCGAGGCTTGCCACGACCTCTCGGACGACATACACCGGATCGTCAGGGGCGATGATGTCCGTAAGCGAGGGCGGCAGCAGAGCTGCTTGGTCAGGCGTGTAGGGGTGGTCAGGGACGCATGCCCCATGATCCCCCGCGCAGCTCCAGACGGCAAGCCACTAAATGGACAGGCTCCTAGTGCAGGTAGCCACCGCCGTCGCAGATGAAGGTCTGGCCGGTGATCATCTTGGCGTCGTCGGACGCCACAAAGGCGACGAGGTCGGCGAGGTCTTCCGGCAGCACCCGCTGCTTGATGGCCTGGTTGTTCATCACCCGGTTATAGGCCTCTTCCTGGTTGTACTGTGCGGTGCCAGGCGTCTCCACCATGCCGGGCATGACGGCGTTGACGGTGATGCCCTCATCGCCCAGCTCGCGTGCCAAGCACCAGGTGAGGCCTTGCACCGCGCCCTTGGCGGCAACGTAGGGTAGCTGGCCGGGGTTGCCCATAAAGAACGTGCGGGAGGCGATGTTGACGATGCGGGGGTGCTCCACCTTCTTCAGCAGCGGGTAGGCGTACTTGGCGGTGATCCAGTAGCCGAAGAAGTTTATGTCAACAAACTTCCGAATCTCGTCCTGAGTCCACACGTTCCAGGCCTTGCGGGGCGAGAGAATACCGGCGTTGTTCACCAGTACGTCCAGCTTCCCGAACCGAGCGTCGATCTGCTGCAGCGCGGTCTCCATCGCCGTCTCGCTGGTCACGTCGCCCAGGAAGGCTTCGGCCATGCCTCCGGCCGACTGAATCTCGCTGACGGCTTCATCAGCGGCCACCAGGTCGATAATCGCCACCTGCGCGCCGTCGGTCGCCAACCGCTTGGCGATGGCCTTGCCCAAACCCTTGGCCCCACCTGTCACTAGCATCACCCTACCGTCGAATCTGCCCATGCTGTTGGCTCCGTTGGTCTGTATTATGTAAACTAACCACCGGTCTCGACCGACGTGTCCGCCCGCCGAGCCGCTAGCAATGATAAGGGATGGGCGGGTGGCACGGCATACGTGCGGCATCACGCACTGTGCAGGCCAGGTTCGCGAACCACCCGAAGCGCGGGCCGTTCGCGGGAGACGCCACGACCGTCCGCGGGCGCCTGAGTCAGACCTAGGCGTCGACCGACAACCGGAACACGGGGGATGCTTCGTGCCTCAGCATGACATCCGACCCTACGGGCGCCAGTGCTACCGCCGGGTCGTCGTCTGTCATCCTGACGCAAGGAAGGATCGCCCGCTTCGCTGTCGCTATGACAACGCCAAGGGGCCATGCACCCGCGAGCAGGCTGTCCCATCGCCGTTACATCAACAGCAGCGCGTCGCCAAAGGAGTAGAAGCGATAGCGCAGGCGCATGGCTTCGACGTAGGCGTGCAGCATCAGTTCGCGGCCGGCGAAGGCCGACACCAGCATCAGCAGCGTGGTACGGGGCAGATGGAAGTTGGTGATCATCCCATCGACGGTGAGGAACGGCGACCCCGGCAGGAGGTAGAGGCTGGTGGGACCGGTGTAGGCCTGCACCGACGGCTGCTGCGCGCGGGGCAGGCCCGGCTGCCAGCCGCTGCGCCGCACCGCGTCCTCCAGTGACCGCACCGAGGTGGTGCCGACGGCGATGATGCGGCGACCCTCGGCGGCGGCCTGGGTCAGGTGGTCGGCAGCCTCGGGCGCCAGCGTGTAGTGCTCGGTGTGGATGCCGTGCTCACGGGGATCGTCGTGGCGCACAGGCCGGAAGGTGTCGAGCCCCACGTGCAGTGTGACCGACACCACCTCGACGCCGTTGTCCTCCAGCTCCTGCAGAAGGCGCGGAGTGAAGTGCAGTCCTGCGGTGGGTGCAGCCGCACTCCCCTCCTCGCGGGCGTAGACCGTCTGATAGCGGTCGGGGTTGGCCAGTGGTGTGGTGATGTAGGGCGGCAGCGGCACCTCGCCCAGGTACTGCGGTAAGACGCCAGGCGGAAAGCGCAGCAGGCGGGTACCCTCGGCCAGCACTGCCTCCACCGAAGCTTCCACCACATCGCCGCCGTTTGCCGGCCGGAAGTGGATGGGGGCGCCGGCCCGCAGCCGCGCCGACGGCTTCACCAGCGCCTCCCATACGCCGGGCGCGGTTTGCCGCAGCAGCAGCGCCTGCACCCGGCCACCGGTGCCCGGCCGTTCGCCGACCAGCCGGGCTGGCACCACCCTGGTGTCGTTGCGCACCAGCACGTCGCCGGGTCTCAGGTATTCCCCGATAGCGCTGAAGACCCGGTGCTCCAGTGCGCCCGTCTCCCGATGCACCACCAGCAGACGCGAGCTATCGCGCGGCTCGGCGGGCGTCTGGGCGATAAGCTCCAGTGGCAACTTGTAATCGAAGTCGCTGGTTCTCACTTGAACAGGCGGGGCAACAAATTGAGCGTCAGCGTCAACCCCACACTGACGAGGATCATGCTGACGATGGGGAAGTAGAAGGTCACTCAGTCGCCGCTGGCGAGGATGAGCATGCGCCTGAGGGCAGAGGGGTGGTCGAGTGGGGCCATACCTTCACGATAGGTAACGGGTGCCGCGGGTGTCAAACGGAGGTGCCAGTCAGCGCCAGGCTGCGGCCTATCGGCGATAGACGTCTCGTCGATGGCCAACCTGCACCACCTCAACCAGGTGGGCCCGGTCGTCGACGCTGTAGATGATCCGATAGTCACCCTGCCGTACTCGATATCGCTCTTGAGCTGAGAGCTTCTCCACGCCGGGCGGCCGCGGGTCCGCAGGCAGGTCGTGGATACGCTGGAGGATCCCCGGAACATCCTCCCGTGGAATCCCTCTCAGATCACGAGCAACCGAGGGCTTGATCAGCAGGTCATAGCGTTCCATCAGCCCTGAGCTGCTTCAACAGCGCCTCGTACGTGATGGAGGTCTCACCTGCGCGCCCCGTAAAGGCTGCGAGATCCGCTTCGTCCTCTCGAAGCGCAGCCCGGAGCGCCTCGTTGACGATGTCCGACATGCTGCGGTGCACGCTCGCCGCTTTTAGGCGCAGAGCGCGGTGCAGATCGGAGTCCAAGTATACCGTTGACCGGACGCTGCTTTCGTCCATGTTGAGCCCCCTGACGTCTTGTCGCTTTAACAGCTTAGCATCGTACGCCGCAGCAGGCTTCAATCTCCGGACGCCGATTGACCGGCGATCCTGCCCTGTGCTATGTTCACACGTGGCCGGGCAGACCCGGCCCACCCCATTACACGCATTGACTCCCGGCATACCTCTGCTCTCCATTCTGCTGGCCACGCCGTTCCTGGTTGCGGTGGCCTTGTTTTTTGTCCCCTCACGGGCACGCACCGCCATCCACTGGGTGAGCATGACCGGGGCAACGGCGATGCTGCTGCTGTCTGCCGCCGTGTTCCTGGCGTTCACCCCCGCCACCGGCGGGTTCCAGCTCGATGAACAATACGCCTGGCTACCGCAGTTGGGCATCACGTTGCACCTGGCTACCGACGGCATCGCCGCCCCGCTGGTGCTGTTGACCGGCGTGGTCATCTTCTGCGGCACGTTGGTGTCGCTGAAAGTGACCCACCGGCCCAAGGACTACTTCATCCTGCTGTTCACCCTGGTGGGCGGCGTCTACGGCACCTTCCTCTCGCTCGACCTCTTCTTCCTGTTCTTCTTCTACGAGATCGCCGTGCTGCCCATGTACCTGCTGATCGGCGTGTGGGGCAGCAGTACCGACTTCGGCACCTTTCTGCGCACCAAAGAGTACGGGGCCATGAAGCTGACTCTGGTACTGGTGGCCGGCAGCATCCCGGTGTGGGTCGCCATCATCGCCACCTTCTTGCAGGCAGGCGCCGGCAGTATGGACCTGCCGGTGCTGGCGCAGGCCACTTACAGCCGCGACTTCCAGCTGGTGTTCTACCCCATGTTCATGATCGGGTTCGGCATTCTGGCGGGCCTGTTCCCCTTCCACACCTGGTCGCCCGACGGCCACGTGGCGGCGCCTACCGCCGTCAGCATGCTGCACGCCGGGGTGCTGATGAAGCTGGGCGCCTTCGGCATCATCCGGGTCGGCATGCTGCTGATGCCCGAGGGGGCGGCGGCCTGGGCGCCGGTGCTGCTGGTGCTAGCGACGGTGAACGTGGTGTACGGCGCGCTCTCGGCGCTAGGGCAGACCGACCTGAAGTACGTCATCGGCTACTCCTCGGTCAGCCACATGGGCTATGTGCTGATGGGGTTCGCCTCCATGTCCATCGTGGGGGTGAACGGCGCGGTGCTGCAGATGGTGTCGCACGGCATCATGACGGCGTTGTTCTTCACCCTGGTGGGTGTGGTGTACGACCAAGCGCACACCCGGCTCATCGCCTCGTTCGGCGGCCTAGCGCAGCAGAGCAAGCTGGTGGCGGTGATGTTCGCCGTCGCCGGCTTCGCCTCGCTGGGGTTGCCGGGCCTCAGCGGGTTCGTCGCCGAGTTCCTGATCTTCGTGGGGCTGTTCGAGCGCTACCCGCTGTTCGGGGCGCTGGGTATCGCCGGGGCCGCCATCACCGCCGTCTACATTCTGCGGCTGATGGCCACCGCCTTCTTCGGCCCCGCCAACCCCAAGTGGGCCACCCTGCACGGCCCCAATCGCTCGGAGACGATCGCTGCCGTTATCCTGTGCGCATCCATCTTCGCGGTGGGGCTGTTCCCCAGCCTGCTGATGCCGGCTATCAGCGTGGGCGTGGCCTCGCTCATGTCCACGATGCTGGGGGCCGGATAGGTGGATCTGAGTCTCGTTCAGCCCGAGCTGCTGCTGGCGCTGCTGGCCTTCGTGGTGCTGGGGCTCGACCTGCTGATGGGGCGCGGCAGCAACCGGGCGGTGCTGGGCTGGGTGACGGTGGCCGGGCTGGCCTGGGTGCTGTGGTTCAGCGTGGAGCAGACGCTGCTGGGTTCACTGCCGGGCGCGGTCTACCGGGTGGATCCCTACACCCACCTGTTCCGGGCGCTGATACCGCTGACCTCGATCTTCGTGGTGCTGCTCTCGATGCAGTACGTGACCAAGCGGCTGCGGCACTCCGGCGAGTACTACGGCCTAGTGGTGATCGCCACCCTGGCGATGGTGCTGATGGCGGGGGCCGGCGAGCTGATCACCGCCTACATCGCCCTGGAAACGCTGAACTTCTGCCTGTACGTGCTGGCCAGTTACGACAAGCCCGACCTGCGGTCGAACGAGGCGGGGGTCAAGTACATTGTGCTGAGCGCGTTGGCCTCGGCGCTACTGCTGTACGGCATCAGCTTCCTGTATGGCATCACCGGTACCACCAGCTACGCGGCCATCAGCAGCGCGCTGGCCGCCAGCGACCCCGCCGTCGCGGGCGGGTTAGCCGCGGCGCTGCTGCTGATCCTGGCGGGCCTTGGGTTCAAGCTGGCCGCTGTGCCCTTCCACGCCTGGACACCCGATGTCTACGAGGGCGCGCCCACCCCGGTGACCGCGCTCATCGCCGTGGGCTCGAAGACGGCGGCCTTCGCGCTGGTGATCCGGTTGTTCGGCGAGGCGCTGGGCCCAGCGGCCGTGCTGTGGCAGCCGGCCATGGCGCTGCTGGCGGTGGCTTCCATGACCTATGGCAATCTGGTAGCCATGCAGCAGACCAACCTGAAGCGGCTGCTGGCCTACTCCAGCATCTCGCAGGTGGGCTACCTGCTGCTGGCCCTGGCGGTGTTGTCAGAGTCGACGGCGACGGCGGCGCTGATTCACCTGGCAGGCTATGCGGTGACCAACCTGGCGGCGTTCGCCTGCATGATCGCCTACCAAAACCAGACGGGCAAGGAGGACATGGAGGGGTTCTCGGGCATGGCCGAGCGGGCCCCGCTGCTGGCCTTCGGCATGGCGGTCGCCTTGTTCTCGCTGGCTGGGATGCCGTTGTTCGCCGGGTTCGTCACCAAGTTCTACCTGTTCATCGCCGTCGCCCAGAACGGCGCGCTGTGGCTGGGGCTGGTGGGCATCGCCGTCATCAACAGCATGATCTCGCTGTACTATTACCTCAAGGTGCTGAAGGCGGCCTACATCGCCGCGCCGGCCGAGGGCGGACGCCTCACCATCGGCCCCGTGCTCAGCCTGACGGTGGTGGCGCTGGTGCTGCTGGTGTTCGCCGTGGGCCTCTACCCCTACCCGCTGGCCGCCATCGTGGGCGCGGCTACCGACGCGCTGCGCTTCCGGTTCTGAGCCATCACGGCGGCACATCCAGTCCGGCAGGCGCCCCGATTGGGGCCGTTCTGGGAACCTGCCCAGATAGCCTGGATCCCAGCAAGTCGAGGTGACTGTTGGAGAACAGCATCCAGCCCCACACCGAACGCGTTGTCGTATGGCGAATCTGAGGGTGCTGGCTCCACCGAATGGCAGGGACTGACCCAGCCCTCCCAATTCACTACGAGTTCACGCGCTGGTGCATGGCATAGGAAGTCTTCTCCCAGTGCAAGAGCCGCGGCACCACCCAAACGGATAGTCTGGCCCCGGGGTTGAATCCTGTTGAGGCGCTTCATCAGTTGTAGAACGTCCGGGCTATGTACCCGGAGGCGTTCGCGGTTCAAAAGCCCCCGGCCTTGTGGCACGTTGACGAATAGCCGGAGTTCCGCCAGCCCGAGCGCGTCGCACATCCCCACAAGTGTTCGCATCCTCGGAAGGGTCTCGGGTGTGATCAGCGCAGTTGCATTAACCACAACCCCGGCTTCCATCAACCTGTCTACCGCCAGCATCGTCAGACCGAAGCTGCCTGGAATCCGAGTGATGCCATCATGAACCTCTGGGTCCGAAGAGTGCAGCGACACCCGGAAGCCGACGTTCTGACGAGCGAGCTCCGCCGCTAACTCCGCCGCTATCGCAGTCCCGGGCCGAGGAACCCCATTGAGAAAACCTCAACCTCCAACCCCAACCGCTGCCGGACGGCGCACGTAAAGCGCTATCGGGATCATGAGCAGCAGCAGCACCGCGGCGCTGACCGCCAGCGAGGTGTGGATGCCCACCACCGCTCCCATGAATCCCACGGTGACGCCGCTGCCGATGCGCAGGCCGTTGAGCGCCATGTTGAACACTCCGATGATGCGGCCTCGGCTTTCGTGCGGCGCTTCTAGCTGCACCAGCGCCTGCGACATGGAGACGAACCCCAGCGATAGCATGCCGGTTGCGAACTGGGCCAGCAACGCCACCGGATAGCTGGAGGTGAGGGCGAACACCAGAATGCTGAGGCACCACAGCACCGCCAGGGCGGTGGCCTTGACCGGCGTCGGCGCGAAGGACGGCAGGGTCTCGAGCACTAGGCCGCCGACGATGGCGCCCAGCGCCGCCGCCACCAGCAGTGCGGTGTACACCAGCCCCTTATCCTCGCCCAGAAAGCCCTTGGCATACTCCGGCATCTGCGCCTGATAAGCGTTGCCTACCAGCAGCGAGGTCACGCCCGTCAGCATGATCATCCCCAGGATCACGCGGTTGGAGGACGCCTCTCGCAGCGAGTCGATAGCGAGGCCGATGCCCCAACCCAGCGGGCGTCGCACCGGCGGGTTGGCCGGGTCCTCGCCGGAATGCCCGGTGTGGGGCTGGGTCAGGCTCCACCAAACGGTGGGCAGGTACACCAGCGCATTGATGGCGATGCCAAACGCCGGCCCGAACACGATGAGCGCGACGCCGCCGACCGCCGGGCCCAGCAGCAGGCCGAGCTGTCGGCTGGTGGCGGTGAGTCGAATCGCGCTGGGCAGATGCGTATCGCCCACGATGTCGTGGATCACGAGCTGACTGGCGGGCGCGTAGATGACCCCGGCGATGCCATGGAGCGTCAGCAGCACCACGGCATGCCACACTTCGGCGGTATTGGTCCAAAAGATGTACGCCCACCCCAACGACACCCCGATGAACATGACCATCGAGATGATGAAGAGCTTACGGCAGTCGTAACGGTCGGCCAGTGCGCCCATGTACATGCCGCCCACCAGAAAGGGCGCCCAATGGCTGATCACCGCATAGCCACCCAGCAGCGGCGTCTCGAACTGCTCGAAGATGACCCAATAGCTGATGACGTGTTCGATATTGTCGGCCATCATCCACAGCAGGCCGGCCAGCGTAAAGCTGCGGAAGCTGGGGTAGCTGAGGGCGGCGAAGGCCGAGGGTTTGGCGGCGGGGACGGATGCGGTCATGGGTTCCCTGGTGTTGTTGTGAGGACGAACGGCGCGCCCGAAGTAGCTACACGCTGGGCGCGTACACACCCCAGTAGTAGATTAGGT
>SHYE01000101.1 GCA_009692935.1 Dehalococcoidia bacterium
TCGCACCCCAGTACCGAAGGGCCATCACTTTCACGTACTCCCTTCGCTCATTCACCGTCATAGTCTCATTTGGCGGCATGGTTCCCTCAGTAACATCCCTAGCTGAGTGAACCCTACCCTCTTCGGTAACATTCTAGGTGAGTGAATACCGGGGGTTGCGGTGCTGCGTGATCGCTATGGTGTAATGGAGGAGTCGGACATCCCCGCGGCGGTGTCCGAGTTCCGGCGCCTGCTGAAGGCGGCCGCGGCGTTGGTGCGAGACAAGGGGCAACCGGGGCCCGTGCGTTTTCGACTGGAGTAGCAACGATGTTCTCACCACGGATGTACATTCTGCTGACGGTGGTGATGGTGCTCGGCGATGTCGCGATGATGCTGCTGTCGCTGGGGGCCGCTCACTACATACGCTTTGACACGGCGTTACTGCCGCCGGGCGAGGAGCAGCATGGGCTGGCGGTGTATCTCTCCATGGCGGCGGTCGAGCTGGTGGTGCTGCCGTTGGTGTTCGCCTTCCGGGGCATGTACCAGGTGCGCCGCAACATCTCCCGCGTCGACGAGATGCAACGGGTGTTCGGCGCGATGGCCATCACCACACTGGTGGCGCTGGCAGTAGTGGCGCTGGGCTCCCGAGACTTCCCCTATTCGCGAGCGCTGCTTGCGCTGCATTGGCTGTTCGCCATCCCGTTGGTGTGGGCGTTGCGGCTGGCCATGGCCTGGGTGCACGGCAGACTGCGCCGACACGGCATGGGCGTCGAGCGCGTGCTGCTGGTCGGCGCAGGCGAGATTGCGCAGGCGATCGTCGAGAAGATGGCGAGCCGGCCCGACTGGGGCTACCATGTGGCGGGGTATTTGGCCGACGCCGAGCTGTTGCCTGCCCACCGGGGGCTTGCGTACCTGGGAACGCCCGAGGTGATCGACGCCGTGGTGCGGAGCCAACGCATCGACGAAGTGATTCTGGCTGACCCTGCGCTCACCCATCAGCGCATTCTGGCCCTAGTGCAGCAGCTCGACTCACCGGGTATCTCGATCAAGGTCTTCCCGGACGTTTTCCAGTTGATGTCCACCCAGGTCACCATTAGCGACCTGCACGGCTTGCCCCTGATGAGCGTGCGAGACGCGAGCCTGCGGGGGTGGCGATTCGCGGTGAAGCGCGTGGTGGACGTGGTGGTGAGCGCGGTGGCTCTGGTGCTCCTCTCGCCGATCCTGCTGTTCATCGCGCTGCTCATCAAGCTCACCTCGCCCGATGGCCCGGTGTTCTACGTGCAGGAGCGGGTGGGTTTGAACGGCAAGTCGATCTGGGTGCTCAAGTTCCGGTCGATGCGGCCTGACGCTGAGCAGGCCAGCGGGCCGGTGTGGGCCAGCCGCGGCGACGAGCGGGCGACGAGGCTGGGCCGCTTCCTGCGGCGATCGTCGCTGGACGAGTTGCCGCAGTTCGTGAACGTGCTCTTAGGCGACATGAGCATCGTTGGGCCGCGGCCTGAACGCCCGCACTTCGTCCGCCAGTTCAGCGAGAGCATACCCGACTACTGGAAGCGCCACTGGGAGAAGGCCGGCGTAACCGGTTGGGCTCAGGTGAACGGCCTGCGGGGCGACACCAGCATCGAAGAGCGCACGGCCTACGACCTGTGGTATGTAGAGAACTGGAACCTTCTGCTCGACTTCAAGATCATGCTGCGCACTCTGCCCGCCATGTTCCGGGATAGCAATGGCTAACTTCACCGCCGTTACCTTCGATATGTGGGAGACCGTGGTCACTGACCCGCACGACGTGTCGGTGGCGCGCGATGCCGACCGCACCGCCCGAATGGCGGCAGCGCTGGGGATGCAGCAGGATGGCTTTCGCTCGGCACTGGATGCCTTGCGCCGCCACCTGGTGAAGGTGCAGCGTGCCGAGGGCGACCTCGGCACGCCGGCGCAGCTCGAGTGGCTGCTGCAGGCGGTGGGCGCTCCTCGCTTTCGCAATCTCACCACCCCCCGGCGTGCTGAGCTGACCGCCGCTTACGTGGAACCGCTGTTCGAGCACCCGCCGTTGCTGGTGCCGGGTGTCGACACGCTGTTACGCGGGCTGGCTGAGGCCGACCTGCCGGTTGGTCTCATCTGCAACACGGGGTTTACGCCCGGCAGCGCCCTGCGCCGGTTGCTGGGCAGCCTGGGTGTGCTGGATTACTTTTCAGCGCTGTTCTTTTCGGGGGATGTGGGGATTAGCAAGCCGGCGGTGAGCGCCTTCAGCAGCACGCTGGAGCGTTTGAAGGCCGACGCCAGCAGCACGGTGCACATTGGCGACAACCCAGCGACCGACGTGGCAGGGGCGCGCCGCGCCGGTATGCATACCGCACTACTGTATCGCAAGGAGGGCGAGCCGGATGCCGGCCATGATGCGCACGTGGTAGTGCGGTCGATGGTCGAATTCGCCGAGTACCTCGGCATCCACTCGTGAGAAACACCGTTCACCTGCTGCTGGTGTTCATGGTTGGCGCGCTGGTTGGCGCCGGTGCGTGTACCGCCGGTGACCTGTCGGATGGGTTCGGGGTGTTCGGCGGTGATCGCGTTGCAGTCGTCCACGTGGAGGGGGCCATCGGCGTCGCCGGGAGTTCGCTGTTGGGCGGCGGTGGCGTCTCGGCCGACACCGTGACCGACTGGCTACGCCGCGCCGAGCGCGACCGCAGCGTGAAAGCGGTGGTGCTGCGCGTGAACAGCCCGGGCGGCGGCGTCACACCCTCAGACGAGATCCGGAATCAGGTGCTGAAGCTGCGAGACAAGAAGCCGGTGGTCGTCTCAATGGGCTCGCTGGCTGCCTCGGGCGGCTACTACATCAGTGCGCCCGCCAACGTGATCATGGCCAACGAGACTTCGCTCACCGGCAGTATCGGCGTCATCACCACGATCCCCAATGTGCAAGGCCTCATGGAGAAGGTGGGTGTATCGGTGGATGTGCTGAAGAGCGGAGAAGAGAAGGGCGCCACCTCCATGCTTCGGCCATTAGCCGAGAGCAGCCGGGCCATCATGCAGGGCGTGGTAGACGATGCGTACGATCGCTTCGTGCAGGTCGTTGCTCAGGGCCGTTCGCTGCCGGCCGACAAGGTGCGAGCCTTGGCCGACGGGCGCATCTACACCGCCCGCCAGGCAAAGGACCTTGGGCTGATCGACGCTTACGGCGACCTACCTGAGGCTATTGTGAAAGCCGCCGAGTTGGGCGGTATTCCGGGGACGCCGCGAGTGACCCGCTACCAGCAGCGCGGGAGTTTGCTGCAGCAGCTGAGCGGCGGCCTGACTGAGAGTTTTGATTTGAGTGCTCTTTCCGGCCAAATGACTGGTCAGACGAGCGTTTCTGTGCAATACTTGTTCGTCCCCTGAATCTCGCCGCTGGTCGCCTTTCTGGGCTGGCCAGGCTGAGCGGCACCGCTGGATGCCCTTGGTCATCCCGTGCCATTGGGGACGTCCAGCAGTCCCCCTTGTTGCCTGTGGCAACTATTGTTGCCCGCAACCCTGGGGTTTTGGCTGCACACCCCGCTTCGTCGAGACCGTGAAGGACTTCCGGGCGGGCTAGGTAGGCGGAGTGTCGCGCCAAATCTCTTCTATAGGTCCGAAGGGGTATGGGTTACGTGAAGAAATCGTGGAAAGTGCTGGAACTGTGTAACATTCCGGTGCTTCCCACGGTATTCTATAGGGCTAAGGAGTTACGAATCCTTAGCAAAGTTGTTTGCCAGCCCGGCGCGTGTATAGAGAAACGCTATAGGGCTGAGACTGCAAGAAGGGAGGGCAAGAACGCAATGCAAGTACGAGCAGAGATCCGGTGCCTGAACTGTGGCCGGTATCTTGGGGAGTTGGAGGGCGAGCAAGTTGGTTTCTTCGGAAATGCCAAGGTTGTTCGTCAGCCCATCCCCGGTAGCATTGTGAAGACCCCGCGCGGCCTCCGCTGTGGCCGCTGTGGCGGAAAAGCAATCGCTGAATCCGTTGAGCGCGTCACCCGCGCGACCGCGGCAGCATAGCCGGGATCTTCAACACCGACCGAGCAAAGGCGGGCCTGTAAGGGTCCGCCTTCTGTATTGGTGGCCACAACCGTGCAGTCAGTGGCCCAGGGTGATGATGATGAGGCCTACTGTCAGGAGCGCCAAACCAGACACCTCCAGTCGCGAAAGCCGCTCTTGAAACAACCGACGAGACACCACCAGGCTGAACAAAAGCTCCACCAGACCCAGTGTCCGGACGTGCGCCACCGGTTCGATGGCCATGGCGGTGAACCAGCCCACCGAGGCCGCAGCGCCCATGAATCCGGCGAACAGCGATGTACGCCATGCGCGCACCACCCCTGCCAGCACCGCTCGGTTGCGCACCAGCAACCAGCCCCCCAGCATCACCACCTGCACGGCCTGTGCCCACACCAGGGTATAGGCGGCAGCCAGCAGGAAGTGGGTCGAGCCGCCTAGTGCCAGCGCTCCGCCGCGGTAGCCGGTAGCCGCCAGCGCAAAGCACGCTCCCGACGCGAACCCCAGCAGCGCCGACCGGCTGGTCCAGCCCATCACCAGGCTTCGCACGGGATGGGTGCGGTCATCTGGGCTGAGCAGCAGCACCCCAGCTGTCGCCACGAAGATGGCAAGCGCCGCGGGGAGTGCCAACGGGTCGCCCAGCAGTACCGACCCGAACACCGCCACCTGCACCAGTTCGGTCTTGGAGTAGGCGACACCAAGCGCGAAGTTACGCTCGGTCATCACCAGGAGCAACAGGGCCGTGGCCAAAATCTGGAACACGCCGCCCTCCAGGACCCACGCCAGGAAGGTGGGGTTGATGGGAGGCGGCGATTGGCCTACCAGTACGGTGGTGGTTATCAGCCAGAGCGCCGCGAAGGGTAGGCCGTACAAGAAGCGCACCAGCGTTGCGCCTAGGGTGCCGACCTGCGCGATGAGGCTGCGTTGCGCGGCATTCCGGAGCGTCTGTGCGAAGCCGGCCCAAACGGTCAGGGGTATCCAAAGCCATGGGAGATCGGTTGGGGTCAACCAGCACCATAGGGACAAAGTGTCTATGGCCCCGCCGAATGGCGGGACGACAGCCCTCCTAGGCTACGAGGTGGATCCCGGCGTGGCAATCATCCTGTGCACCCAGTGCACCGGAAGGTGCTCAGTATCAGTGACTTCGCCCTGAAACCTTCGGGCGAAAGCCGCGCAGCACCACCACATTGCGACAAGCCGGCCGGCACTCAAAGCAATCGTGGCGCAGATACCGCGCCTCAGCGTTTGGCGTGCCTCGCGTCCGTGCACGATTGCCACGCTCCGGCTGACGCCGGGCTCGCAATGACGGCGATTGGGGGGAACCCGTCATTGCGAGAAGCCAGCAGGCGCCGAAGCAATCGTGTCGCCGACACCGCGCCCTCGGCGTTTGGGGCTGGTGCGCGCCCGCGGGGCTGGGTGCACGCCAGACGGTTCGGCCTGACGCGCACGGCGGCAGCTTCTCTTCCCCCGCCGAGGTCCACCGGTTCACCTCGCCGCGAACCTACCCGCTGGCGGGCTTCTTGCCTCTCGTGAACGCGACGATGGCTATGACAATGATGACAGCGAGCGCGGCGCCGGCCACCGGCAGCACCGGGAACTGGCCGTAGGGATTGGTGGCGGCCCCTGAGCCGGAGCCAGCCCCGGCGGGCGCGTTGGTGTTAGTCTGCACGCCCCCGCCATCGCCGAACACGGGGATGGGGGTGGGCCGGGCGCTGGCATAGGAGCGGGGCTTGGCGCCCACGGCCTCGCGCCACTTAGCGTCGAAGTCGTCGTAGCTGGCGAAGCCGTACACCTGCTTTAGGGCGCCCTCGGAACCCACCTGGTTGATGCTGGTCATCAACTGCCGGAACTTCTCTTTGCCGTGCTTGTCGATCAGGTGGTTCACCAAGCTCCAAGACTGGCCGTACGCCAACAGCGTTTCGTCCGAGTCGCCCGGGAAGCTCTCCATGCCGCGGACCAGCAGCAGGTTGTCGCGACGAATGCTCTGATCCAGCCGGTCCAGGTACTCCCGCCCCGGTGTCGCCTGCGCCCACACGGCCAGGCCTTCGTTCAGCCAGGTGGGGACGCCACTGCCGGCCGCCCAGTTCACATAGAGGTGCGCTATCTCGTGGCGAGCGGTATCTTGCGTGCCGAGCGAGCCGCCGCCGCGCTGCACCTGCACCACGTCCTCGGCAGAGTAGGCGACGCCCATCCGGATCAGTTCTTGGGCGCGGGTTGCGCTGCTCTCCTCACGTTGCGCGCCAATCACGTCGGCGCGGCCCGCCGACGAGCCGTACATCATGACGGTGAATTCGTTGCCCGGCACGCCCAGCATCTGGCCGACTTCGGCCTGCACCACTTTGGCCGATGTCAGCACGTTGCCGGCGTCGGTGGCGCCGTTGCCATAGTAGTACACCGTAATCGGACCGTCTTGCAGCTTCGACCACTGGAAGCGGGTGTCGGCATACCAGAACTGCTGCTTCTCGCTGTTGAAGGTATTACCGGCGGCGTCTTGCACCTCGACCCAGTAGGTGAACACACTGCCGGCGGGAATAAAGCGGTCGCCGGCGGTGCGCAACGCGAAGTCGGCGGTGATGCGGCGGCCGGGGGTGATCTCGAAGTTATCGCCACGCTCCACCAAGCCACGGCCGGTGGTCATGCGGAAGCGGACGCTACGGACGTCGCCGGCAGTGGAGGCCGCCGCGGCGCTGAACACCACTTCGCGGGGAAACTTGTTCTCCACTTTGGTCACGGTCGCAGTTATCGGCCCATCGGCCGCTGCGAGGGTTGCTTGCCCCGGCAGCGAGAGTAGCGTGGAGATGAGCGTCAGCAGGCCGGCGGCGGCCAAGCGTTTCACATGCATCAGGAGTCCTCCGATTGAGTACGAGATAGACGGCGGCTCCACAACAGCGTCACCCCAAAACAGGACGTAGCCGAACTCGTGCCGAACCGCTGCTCCTCGCAGGCTACCTCTATAGTAGACACATTCTGCTGCGTTTAGCGGCATCCCCCGGCATGACATGCCACGCAAAGGCTACCCTTCGCCGACTGACCACTGCAGGTAGGCCCGAATCAGGTCGTCGATTTCGCCGTCGAGCACCTTGCTGGGGTCGCTGGTCTCGTGGCCCGAGCGCAGGTCCTTCACCATCTTGTAGGGGTGCAGGACATAACTGCGAATCTGGTTACCCCAACCGGCGCTCACGTGGTCGCCCTTCAGCTTGGCCTGCTCCAGCTGCTGCTTCTCCAGCTCCATCTGAATGAGCCGGGCCCGCAGGATGCGCAGCGCCACCTCACGGTTCTGGAGTTGCGAGCGCTCGTTCTGGCAGGTCACCACAATACCGCTGGGAAGGTGCGTAAGCCGAACTGCAGTCGAGTTCTTCTGCACGTTTTGGCCGCCGGCGCCGCTGGCACGAAACACGTCCATCTTCACGTCGGCGGCATCGACCCCCACCTCGGCCACGTCTTCGGCCTCGGGCAGCACCTCCACCAGCGCGAAGCTGGTGTGGCGACCGTGGTCGGCGTCGAAGGGCGACAGCCGCACCAGACGGTGAACGCCGCGCTCACTCTTCATGTTGCCGTAGGCGTAGCGGCCGGTGATCTCGATGGTGGCGCTCTTGATGCCAGCTTCCTCGCCGGGAGTCAGGTCCACCACTTCGGCGGCGAAGCGCTTGCGCTCGGCCCAGCGCAGGTACATCCGCAGCAGCATCTCGGCCCAGTCCTGCGCCTCGGTGCCGCCGGCGCCCGCATGGATCGCAACCAGCGCGTTGCGGGGAGCGTAGTCGTCGCCCAGGGTAAGCTGGAACTCTTGGTCGGCTAGCGCCTGCGCCAGCGACTCCGCTTCGGCCACCAGCTCGACCTCCATCTCGGCGTTGGGCTCGGCATCCACCATCTCGGCCAGTTCCACCGCGTCGCTGGAGCGCCGTTCAAGGCCACGCCAAAGCTCGGCATCCTCTCGAACGGTCGAGAGCCGCCGCATCACGCGCTGCGCGTATTGAACGTCGTCCCAGAAGCCGGACGCCACCGATTGCTGCTCGAGGGCAGCCGCCTCTTGCTCCTTAGCCGCTATGTCAAAGACGCACCAAGAGGTTGGCAATACGGTCGCGCAGGGCGAGCAGACGCTCGGCAGTTTCGTTCACGAATGGGGCCTCGCAGTGAAGGGGATAGCCAAACTCATTCTAGCATTGTGCGCCGTGACCTCGAGTTACCAAGGTTGGAGCATCTGGCCACAGCTGTCCTACGCCGGATTGGTCGCTAGAAGTCTTGGTTGGCGGAGGAAGTGTTGCTGCTGATACCTGAGGATGGCAATAGGTGGGTTATGCCAACCTAGCTCATCGAACAGAGCAACG
>SHYE01000102.1 GCA_009692935.1 Dehalococcoidia bacterium
CGTTCAGTGCTGCCCGTACTAAGTGACCGCCCCTGGGCGAAGACCCGTCCGAGGGGCTGGCGCCATTTGGCGTTTCGTTTGGCCCATCGCTAACATTATCCACGAGGATGACCCGCAGGCGATAGTCGACGCCGCAAGCCGCCTTGATGGCCTGTTCCACCAAACGGCGATTCGCGTCCTGATCCAGCCGGTCCTTATGGGCCTTGAAGCTGCTGGTGAAACCCAGGGTGATGGTCCCGCCGTCGACCTTCTGTACGGTACAGTACTTGCTCTTGATCAGCGGGCCAATGAACTTATCGTTGGGGATCTGCAGCTGGCGGATGATATCGCGCACATCGTCGATGGAGTGGCCGCCTGCGGGCACCGGGGACGGAGCCGCTGCAGGACGGCTGGGCGGAGGAGGGTCCACCGGCTCGGGGCGTGGTGCTGCTGCTCTGGTTAGTGGCTGTGGTGGTGGTTGTGACGCGCCTTCGGGCGGTCGAGTTGATGCTCTCGCTTCTGGCAGTGGGGTAGGTGCCTGCCGGGCCGACGAAGGGGCGGGTGACGCCGACGCCGGTTCACGCACGCCGCGCTGCACGGATGACGGCGGTGCATATGAGGCAGGCGCTGCGGGCGCTGCTGCCGGCGTTACGGCGTCTACCAGGGCGAGTTCCAGCGAGAGCGACGATGCGGCGTCGGCGCGGAAATCGAGCTGCCCGAAGAGCTTGAGTGCTGCAGTGATCACGTCGAGTGGCATTGCCTTGGCCAGCGTGTTCAGCTCCGAGGCGAGTTCGGCTGGAACTTCGATCGCTCCGGGAACCTCTGCCTTGATGAGCATGATGTTGCGGAGGTGCGCCGCTATTTCTTTGGCGAACTGCGGTAACGCCACCCCATCGTCGCGCACATGCTGGATGATCTGAAAACCGGTGGCTAGGTCGCGCTGGGCCACGCTCTGGATCAGCGCGACGGCACGGGGGTCGCCGGTGATGCCGAGCATCTCCTGCGCGCCGGCCAGCGTCACGTTGCCACCGTAGGCAACCTCCACCTGTTCCAGCAAACTGACCGCGTCTCGGGCGCCGCCGGCGGCAGTGCGGGCGATGAGGTCGAGCGCTTCGGGGTCGAACTCAAGACCTTCAGCCTGGCAGATGTGCGCCAAGTGGGTGGCCAGAGCCTGCTGTGGGATGCGGTGGAAGTCGTAGCGTTGGCAGCGCGACAGGATAGTGGCCGGCAGCCCGTGCACCTCGGTGGTAGCCAGCACAAAGATGACGTGAGGTGGTGGCTCCTCCAGCGTCTTCAGCAGCGCGTTGAAGGCAGCCTTCGAGAGCATGTGCACTTCGTCGATGATGTACACGCGGTAGCGGGCTTCAGCAGGAGAAGTGCCGACCCGTTCTCGTAACTCGCGCACGTCGTCGACGCTGTTGTTGCTGGCGGCGTCGATCTCCACGATGTCCATGGCACGACCGTCAGCGATGGAGAGGCACATGGGACATTCGCCGCAGGGCTCACCGTGTCCGCTGGTCTGACAGTTGATGGCTTTTGCCAGAATTCGGGCGGTGCTGGTCTTTCCAGTGCCGCGGGGGCCGGTGAACAGATAGGCATGCGCCAGCTTGCCTGCCGTGAGGGCGTTGAGCAGGGTACGGGTGACGTGCTCTTGCCCCACCACTTGAGCCAGAGTCTGCGGGCGCCACTTGCGGTAAAGGACGGGAGCGGGCATGGGTTCCGTTCAGAGAAAGCGTTCCCGGCAATTATAGACGCGTTGCCCCTCACTATGGGGTGCGGTGGCACTGCCGAAAGAAGCCTAGAGGCGGATGGTGAGCCCTAAGGCCGACAGAATGGCGTTGGTCTGGGCCCACATCCGTGCTTGGTCGTCGGGTTCGGTGTGGTCGTGCCCCACCAGGTGCA
Organism: Dehalococcoidia bacterium; assembly: GCA_009692935.1. Taxonomy (GTDB): domain Bacteria; phylum Chloroflexota; class Dehalococcoidia; order SHYD01; family SHYD01; genus SHYE01. The sequence continues at coordinate 1,882 of SHYE01000102.1, forward strand.
GTATGCCATGCACCACCAGCAGCGCGAGTTCCTCGGTGACGGCATGCCCTGCGGTTTTGGCCTGATGTTCGGCGTAGGGGTAGGAGATCACCAGCTCGCCGAGAATAGCGCCTGAGTCCGGGGGCAAGATGAACGGACCATCCATACCGTCGTGCTCCGGCACGTCGTCGCCATAGAAGGGAGCGGGCGCCGCCATCTCGGTGTAGGGGAACGACAGCACGTCGGTGGGGGCGTTTACCCCGCGGTAGGTGCGGTTCAGCTCCTGAATCTCGTCGTCGCCGCTCACTGCCAGCTCTAGCTCGGTGCCGTCCGGCTGCTGCAATGCCGTCAGGGTGGCCGAAGCCCATTCCCGCAGCCGTTTGTCGGTTATCTTGCGGCGATAGCGGGGATCGACGCTCAGGTGAATGCGGTACGCCATGTCATTCCGTAAACGTGAACTCTGCCGATGCGGGTACCGTGACCACTGCAAAGGCCTGTTCGCCGGGTGCCAACGGCAGCCGCGCCACCAGGCCCTCGGCATCCGCCATGCTATCCACCGGCATAAACAGCGATGGGCCTGCCCCGCAAAGGTGGGGGCGTCGGAAGTAGGCGAGCACCAATTCAGCACGCCACGAGTGCAGCTCCGGGTGAGCGTTGAACGCCACTGCGTCGAATGCGTTGAACTGCCAGGGCTCTCGCAATGGCAGCCCGCGTTGCACTGCATCGGCCAGAATCTTGGTTACTCGCCCCTGGGTAAAGTGCCTCGGCTCGAGGCGTTGGTACATCGCCGCGGTCTTGTTCTGCGGCTGCAGTGCCGGGGTCACGATGACGAAGTGGTGGGGGCGCATCGGTGCAAGGGGCGTCACCACCTCGCCGCGGCCTTCGATGCGGGCGGTGCCACCGTGCAGCAGGTACGGCACGTCGGACCCGACTTCGGCTGCTATACCGCGCAGGATGCCGGGGCCAAGCTTGAGCCTCCAGAGTTGGTTCAACGCCAGCAGCGTGACTGCCGCATCCACACTGCCGCCACCCAGGCCCGCCGCCACCGGGATGCCCTTGCTGAGGGTAATGGCTGCCCCCGCCGTGGTGCCCCCCCGCTGTTGCAGCAGCCGGGCAGCGCGCAGCACCAGGTTGTCGTCGTCGGCCAACGGGGCACTGTCGCAGGCGAGGGTCAACGCTTCTGCGGGCTCGAAGGTGAGGTCATCGGCCAGCGAGATCGTCTGGAACACACCCGCGATATCGTGGTACCCGTCGGAACGCTTGCCCAGCACCTCCAGCGTGAGGTTCAGCTTGGCATAAGCTTTGGCGGTGATCCTCATGCTGCGATGCGCCGTTCCCAGACCCAGGTGAGCTGTGCCCATTCGGCCAACGAGAGGGTTTCGGGACGGCGCTGAGGATCGATGCCCGCCTTCTCGGCAATGCCGGCCGCCTCTTCGGCGGGTATCTCCCACCCCCGGGCGAGCGAGTTGCGGAGCTGTTTGCGCTTCGCCCGAAAGCCGGCCTTCACCGTACTGAAGAACGCCGCTTCGCTCGGTACGTCCACCGGCGGCGCTGGGTACACGTCTATCCGCAGGATGGCAGAATGCACCTTGGGCGGCGGCGAGAAGCTGCTTGGGGCGACCTTGGCGATCAGGGTTGGGCGTCCGTAGTACTGCACGGCAATGCCCAGCAGAGACAGGTCGCCCGGGGTCGCGGTCAGCGTACGGGCGACCTCGTACTGCACCAACACCACCACACTGGTTGGTGGGTGAGGGTCCGCCAGGAAGTGGCGCAGCACGGGGGCGGTGATGTAGTACGGCAGGTTGGCCACCACCTTGTAGGGGGCTTCGGGGGGCAGTCCCGCTTGGGCCAGCAGATCGCGGGGGGGCTGGGTCAGGATATCGGCATGGATCAGGTGGAACCCGGCTTTGCTATCGAACCGCTTGTGCAACGCCGGCAGTAACTCCACGTCGAGTTCCACGGCGACCAGGCATCCCGCCCGGCTCTTCAGTTCAGCGGTCAGTACGCCTCGGCCGGGGCCGACCTCGACCACGGTGTCTTGGTGCGAGAGATCGGCGGTGTCGACGATACGGGCCAGAACCTCTGGGTCGGTCAGAAAGTGTTGCCCAAGGCGCTTTTTCGGACGATGGCCCTCTGCTGACGCAATGGACCAATCGTCGCTGAGGGTGGCGGGCTTGGGATAGGGCATGGCGCTATGGGGAGGGTGGCTGAATCTGGGAAGGCGATGGTCCGGGGCCGAGCACGTAGATATCGAGGTTGCGGCTTACCCAGTCTTGCACCTCGTCGTCGCCGTAGGCTAGGTCAATCACGTTGCCGCGTACGGCGCTACCTGTATCGCCAGCGACCGCGACGCCGTAGCCGGGAACGTACACCCGCGTGCCCAGCGGGATCACCCTTGGGTCGACCGCGATCACGCCCCGGCGTGCTTGCAGACCGGTCGCCGTGATGCCGTAGCCGGGCGATGACCGAGGCTTTCCGGCGTTGGCCGGGCTGTACCAAGTTGCCCACACTCGCAGGGTGCGCCAGTACTCAATCGTGCCGTCCGGCGTCGTGATCGCGTGTTGGATGATCTTGGTTCCGTAACGGACCTCAGCGTGTACCGGCTCGCGTTCAACCCGCTGCAGGGCAAGGCGGCGCCCTACTTCGCGCCCATCCTCGTAGCTGATCTGGAACTCACGCTTCTGGAGTCCCGTTGCGCCGGCGGTGGCCGTGTGTTGGGTCCCGATCTCCATATCTGCGTCGGCCACGTACTGCGTTCGGAAGGGGATAGACTCCTCCTCGACGACGGTGCGCTGGTTCACCCGGACCACCTGAATGCCAATACCGGTCTTGAGTGGCGTATCGAGCGGCGGCTGTACCCGGTCGCCCGCGTTGAGCGTGATCGCCTGCTCCTTCAGTGCCTCGGCGACGGTGGTCGCCTGGGTTCGGGCTTCGGCAGTGCGACCGTCGGCGGTCACGCGGAACGGCGTGCTGCGCGTAATCTTGGCGTGCAAGCCATGCGTCAGCGGCTGCGTCGCATCGGGGACCAAGAGGTCAGCCGGGAACAACGCGACGCCCGCTTGTTTCAGTGCATCGCCCAGGGTTGCTGCGTGGGCGCGGAATTCCAGGGTGCGGCGTGCTTCATGCACGAAGAAGGTGGCTGCGGGTTCGACGGTAATGACGAGCTCGGCGGGTTCTGCAACCTCGCTGGCGGGGGACGCCGACACCAGCGCAGGGACCACGGCGCCGCCCAAGCGCGGCAGCAACGTCTCGGCGGATCGGCGGACGCCACCAACGCTGACAACGGTGTCGGCCACAGGCACGAGACCCGTCTGCTCCAGGGCATCGGCGACCGTGGCCGCGGTCGTGGTGAAACGTTGGGTCTCGCCACCATAGGTCACGGCTACCGCGACCGCGCGGCGGAGCGTGACCGTGGCTCCGGCGCTGACCGCTGCGCCGGCCCTTGGAGCGAGGGCGTCACTCATGCCAGCCACCAACCCGGCCTCCCGCAGCAGGCCATCGATGCGGGTCTGACGGGTACTGATGGACGAGGCAGCACCATCGACCTCGAGGGTGATGGTTTTAGGAGCGCCGACGGTGTCCCAGGCCAGCAGAATGCCGGCGAGACTACCGAGGAAAGCGACGTGGACGCCGGAGCGTTTGGGAGGTTGAGGCATAAAAGAGCGGTCGTGCACCCACTGTCGACCCCATTCCGCAGCTTGCCGTAAGCCAACAGCTCAGGCCAGGCGCCCTTGCGGCACCCGGACGCCACTACTTACCGCTGCTTCCTTCCGGACCTGACGGGGTTCATAGGGTTCCGCTGCGCAAGACCCAACCCTCAACACTGATAGCGGGCAGCAGTCCTGCGGAAAAAAGAGCCTCGAGGGGGAATTCAACCCCGCTGTAGCGGATTGCGGGTACAGGGCACCGCTAGCTCCCCGTCTAGCACGACCGTTGTGATGGTAGGCAGCGCGCCTGGGGGATGTCAACCGCGGCGAGGGGGCGAAACGAAAGTCCTGGTGCGTCAAGGAGTGGCGCTGTCAGCCTCGACTGCCTTAAGGCAGGTCCGCATGTTTGCGCACAGGGCCGGGCCGAAGACTCCCAGCCGTACTCCTTCAGGGCATGCTCGGCGCAGTTGCGTGTCAGCGACCCCGCGCGTCCACCTCCACGGTTCTGAGGTGGGAGCGCCTCTTCAAGTAGAGTTCTTGACCGAAGGCCTTTATGCCGTGGTCCTTGGCAGCGTGTTCGGCGCAATGGCGAATCACTTCTTTCAGATTGGATCCAGTGGTTTCGAAATCGCAGTCGATGCCCAAGTCTCTACAGCTCAGAGCATAGTGAGTTGTCATGGCGTCGCGTCGCCTTCCCGTTGGTGATGTTTGGGAGTCTACCACCGCACTGCTGCACCGCGGAAGCCCCCTACCGAAGGGAGGAATTCAGTATCCAGGGATAGCCCGCACCACTGGTGTCATGCCGACGCAAGAGGCCTCCCTTCGTTCCGAAACAGTGGCACTCTCCGGCGCAAGAGACCCCTCCCCCGGTCGGCATGACCCTCTCCCACCAACACTGAACTCCTACTAACGAAGGCTGGCCGCGCATCCTCTGATGGTTCATTTGACACACCCCCGAAGCCTGGGTATCGTACGCGGCAAGAGCATCGATGCCGATGCGACACACCTAAGGAGGACAGCACATGGCAATCCAGCTCGACCACACCATCGTTCCAGCGCACGACAAAGAGGTGTCGGCCAAGTTCATGGCCCACATCTTCGGGGTGGAGTACCCCGGCCTGCACGGGCACTTCGCCCCGGTACGCATCGGCCATATCGCGTTTGACTTCGACAACCGCGAGAACTTCGTGAGCAATCACTACGCCTTCCTGGTGACGGAAGAAGAGTTCGACGGCATCTTCGGGCGCATCCAGGCGACGGGCTATAAGTACGGCAGCTCGCCCATGGCACAGGACAACATGGAGATCAACACCCGGCACGGTGGCCGCGGCGTGTACTTCAAGGACGACAACCAGCATAGCTGGGAGTTTGTCACCGTCAGCTACTCGTTCCCCGGTCTGAAGGCTGCGGATGACGATGGCGGTGTCTCCATGCCTTCGGCAATGGCGGCAGTCAGCTAGGGTCGTCTCCACGTTCGGTAAAGGCGGGCTGCAAGGCCCGCCTTTCTAGCGCCGTCGGGAGCGCAATAGCGCGCGGCTGATGCGCTGGCATTGACCATGGGCGATGGTGGCCGGCCTGGCCAGTTACCTGGCGAGCATGCGGCCGATATCGGGTGCGTGCTCGGCGTAGTGCTGGATGGGCAAGCGAACCAGACGCTCCATCGTGTACTGGCCGCGGCTGAAGAAGCGGGCGCTGCGTTCCCACTCGTGCGGCGCCAGGGTGTCGATCAGCGCGAGCGTCGTGGCAGTCGCGTGGTGATGTCGGCCAGCGACCCGTAGAGCGTCAGTGCGAGAGCCTGCCCACCGTGCGCCCAACACGTTGACGTGAGCCACCAGCCACGGGAAGTTGAACGCTCCCCGACCCCGGCGGGCGTTGGCCACCAACTGGGGCACGAACTCGTGGATGAGCAGGATGTGTGTCAGCGTCTGACCGGCAGACCACGGTCCCCCTTCAGGCCGTGTGTGCCAGTGCTCGAAGCCCACACGCGCCGCCAATCCCCCAAAGGCCGCGTCGGTGTCCTCCAGCTCCCGACGCAGCGGGCGAGCGGACGTTCTGCACCATCACACAGCCGTACGGCTTATCTAGCCGGCCGTCTGCCAGGAGGGAAGTGGTAGCGACCCGTCGGTGATCTCCTTGAACATATCCCGATGGCTCGCGGCATTGGCTGAACCCACAAACTCAATCTGGAAGCCGCCCATACCAGCGTCCACGTAGCCGAGGTTGCCTAGGAACGGGATGATGGCGTCGGGCTGGCTGCCTGGAGTCACGGTGATGGTCGCGACGTCCTGGGCAAGTGCCCCGTGGGTCACTCGGCACCCCTTGGCGACAGCCTCCCGCACTGCGGCCTGCACATCGGGTGTCCAGATGCCGATGTGCTGCACGCCCTCACCCCGCTGATCCAGCCAGAACCGATGCTCCACCTGTCCCTCGGGGTGAATCAACTCCAGGGTCATGCCCGGCATTCGGCCGAAGGCGATGTTGAGCGTGCCGTGCCCACCAGCGGTGTTCGGATTGTTTGGCAGGCCGGGGCGTTCGACCTGACTGCGGTGCCATTCGGGCACACCCAGCAGTTCGGCATAACGGGCACAGGCTGCCTCTAGGTCATGCACAACAATCCGAACACCGCTGGTGGGCACGGCACGCTCAACATCGCCTTCGGCCGAATGCCGGGCATGACCC
>SHYE01000103.1 GCA_009692935.1 Dehalococcoidia bacterium
CTCGCGTCATTCATCGACTTCGAAGAAGGCGACGTCATCGAGGTCTACATTAAGGAGAAGCAGGCGGTAAGCTAGCCCGCCGCTTGTAGCCATGCCTCGCCGTCGTATCTTGCGGTTGAACGAACTCCTGCGCACTGAGATTGGCGAGCTGTTGCGGCGTCATGTGCGTGATCCGCGCCTTTCAGCCATGGTCAGCGTGACAGAAGTGCGCACTGCAGATGACCTGAAGCACGCCAAGGTGTTCGTGAGCGTGCTGGGCGATGATGACGAAAAGAAGCTGGCCATGCAAGGCCTGCGCGCTGCTCACAACTACCTGCGTCACGAGTTGGGTAACCGCATCGACCGACTTGACATCCCCCAGTTGGCCTTCGAACTCGACGACTCGATTGAACGGGGGGCGCGTATCTTAGCGGCGTTAGAGGACGACCCGCCGCTGCCACCGGAACCCTCCTAACCGTGCCCCGAATCGAAAGCACCCTGGCTGGCTTCCTGAACGTGAACAAGCCGGTAGGTCTAACGTCCCATGATGTGGTGGCCCGAATCAGGCGTTGGTCGGGCCAGAAGCATACCGGCCACGGCGGCACACTCGACCCCCAGGCCAATGGCGTGTTGCCCATCGCCCTCGGCCCCTACACCCGCCTCCTGGAGTTCATCCCAGAGCCCAAGGTCTACGAAGCGGACATCATCCTGGGCGTAGCCACCGACTCCTACGATGCCGAGGGCGCGGTCACGGGCCGGTGTGACCCCGCAGGCATCACCCTGGAAGCGGTAGCCTGTGCCCTCCCTCCGTTTGTCGGCGAGGCGGTCATGCAACGCCCGCCCCGCTTTAGCGCGCTCAAGCGCAACGGCCAGCGCTCGTATGATCTGGCGCGGGCCGGCGACGAGACGGAGCTTCCCGAGCGCGCGGTCCGCATGTACAGCGTCGAGCCGCTTAGCAGCGCTTTGCCCCACATTCGGCTACGCGTGGTGTGCGGGAAAGGGACCTACGTGCGTTCGCTGGCGCATGATCTGGGCCGGGTGTTGGGTTGCGGTGCGCACCTCTCGGGCCTGGTGCGCACCCACAATGGCCCTTTCAGCATCGACACCGCGGTCGATCTGGCGGAGCTGGAGACTGGCCTGACGCAAGACCCCCAACGCTATCTGCTTGATGCGGGTGCGGCCCTGCCGCATTGGCCGTCGGTCAGGTTGGGAGAGGACCGTCAGGCGCGAGTGCTGCAAGGCCTTCCCCTGATCCTGACCGTAGCTGACCTGTGGCCGCCTAAAGACCTGTCGGTCTGCGGCGTGCAGATTCCACCGGAGAAAGAGCTGTGTTTGGCCTATGGGCCATCTGGTAGAACGCTGGCCATTTTGCAACGTGACGCCGGCGGATTCTCATGGCGACCACAGAAGGTGTTCCCTGGAACCTGATTTGTCACGCTTGCGGCGGTGCCTAAGCACTTGACTTTCGTGCCTGGTTCGCTATCATGTACTTCAGGTCTCTGCCTGCAGAGAATCCAAACAAACATCGGGAGGACGGTCATGGCTCAAGCTTATTGTGTGAAGTGCCGGGCGCAACGCGAGATCAAGAACCCAGAGAATGTGACCCTGAAGAACGGCCGGCCGGCAACGCAGGGTCAGTGCCCCACCTGCGGCACCAAGGTATTCCGGATCGGCAAGGGCTAACCTTCCCCATCGGCTTTCGAACGAGGTGCCCGGCCATCAAGACCGGGCGCCTCGTTCTCTTAACGCTTGCTCAACACCGGTCAGGGCGGGGCTCCGTAGCTGCCATGGTCTTGTTTCCGGCCGATAGTCAGGTACTGGTACAGCGCTCGCCTGCGCACGAGCAGCAAGCGCACCAATCGACCGAAGTGACTGAGCAAGACGACCCATGGCACGTAGATCACGCAGTAAACACAGCCCCACCGGCACTCTCACTGCCAGTGCAAACACGGTCTCGCTGATGAGCCAGAACCGCGCGACGCAGTTGCGCGCCATCGTCGCGATGGCGGGTAAGCTGAATGACTCGCTGGAGCTGCCCGAGCTGCTTCGGCAGGGCTTAGAGTGGGCCATTGCCATCAGTGCGCATCACAAGGCTCCATCATGCTGTCCGACCAGAGCGGACGGAACCTGCTGGTACGCGCCGTATACGGACAGGATCCTGGGTTGCTGGGCAATGTGGTGCGCACCTCCGAGAGCAGCGTGGCTGGCTGGGTCCTGAAGCATCGGCAGCACCTGTACCTCATCGACCAGGCTGATGACTTCCCCGGTGATGAGCGGAGCTACACCAAGCTTGTTCCGTCCTCCTTGGTGTTACCCCTGCTGAACGCCAAGGGGAAAGCGCTGGGTGTGCTCAGCCTGAACGCCACCGAAGCGATGCCTCGCCTCACAGCGGAGGACATTGACGTACTGCAAGCCATGGCCAACCTGGTCGCGGTGGCGCTTAACGATGCGGCAATCTATCGCGCCCTTGAGATGAAGGACCGGCAACTCCAGGCCGCGGCGACCCACATCATGAAGGCCCAGGAAGAAGAGCGAAAGCGCGTAGCCTATGACATTCACGATGGCTTGGCCCAAATGATTGCCGGCACGCACCAACGCTTGCAGGCCTATCGCTCCCACCCTTGGCCCACTTTGCCGGAGGCCATTGGCGACCTGGACAAGTTGGAGCACCAACTCCGCCAATGTGTTGATGAGGTCCGCCGCGTCATCGGCTATCTACGGCCCTCGATTCTGGACGACTATGGCTTGGAGTCCGCGCTCCGCCAGTTCTTGAGTGATCGGCAAGAGGAGATGGGCTGACAGATGCAGGTGTCCATCAACCTGGCTGGACTGCGACTGTCGACGGATCTGGAGAACACGGTGTTCCGCATCGTGCAGGAAGCGACGACAAACGTGATGAAGCACGCGGCCTCCGAGCGCGTGGAGGTAAACATTGCCCGCACCGGTCGATGGTTAGAGCTAGTGGTACGAGACTGGGGGCTGGGGCCAGATGCAGCGAGTCAGGTTGGCCAAGGCAAGCGCATTGGCCTAACCAGCATTGCCGACCGTGCAGCATTACTGGGGGGAAGTCTACGTATCGAAAGCAAGCCGCAGCAGGGGACAACGCTCCGGGTACGGTTACCCGTAGCGGCCGCCCCAATCAGTAGGAGTGCCTAAATGGCCGCAAACGTGACAAAAATCCTGATTGTTGACGATCACCCGATGGTGCGCGACGGCTTGCGCGGCATGCTGACGGGCGATCGCTCGCTGCAAGTGGTGGGCGAGGCTTCGAATGGCGCAGAAGCCATCTCCGCAGTGGGGCGTTTCATGCCGGATATCGTGCTAATGGATATCCGGATGCCCGACATGGACGGGTTGCAGGCAATCCGTGAAATCAAGGCTGCCCACCCGCAGGTCAGCGTGATCATGGTGACCATGTACGATGACCCCGACTACCTGGTCGATGCCATCGCCGCCGTCGCTTCGGGCTACCTGCTGAAAGACGTTACCCGCTTCGATCTCACCCAGACCCTCCGCACCGTCTCCCAGGGCGGCACCAGCCTGAACCCGGAGCTGATGGCCCGGTCATTGAAGCGCCTGGTAACGAAGAGCCAGGCGGGGCAGGGAGAATCCTCGCCCTTCCTGGCGCTCACTGCCCGTGAGCGCCAGGTCCTCTCGTGCTTGGCCAAGGGTCTGAGCAACAAAGAGATTGCGGCCACGCTGGTGGTGAGCGTAGCGACCATCAAGACCCACGTCGAGCACATTATTCAGAAGCTGGGTGTCAGCGACCGCACCCAAGCTGCCGTCATGGCTGCCACCAACGGCATGTTGGAAGCCGCAGCCTAACGCCGTTCAGAACATGGAAAACGCCGTACCCACTGGGTGCGGCGTTTTCCATGTTCTGAACCCTGAGAGTGGGGGGATACTTACCGACGAGGCCTCCTCCTTCCCGCTCAGTTACTTCGCCGTCTTCGGGAACCCCACGCCGGCGTCTTTCATACTGAGAATTCGCCCACGGCCAATGATGATATGGTCCAAAACCTCGATGTCGAGGTGGCCGGCCGCCTTGCAAAGCTCTGCCGTCAGCAACACATCCTGTGTGCTTGGGGTTGGGTCGCCGGACGGGTGATTGTGCACCAGCACGATGGATGCGCAGCCATCGTGCACTGCCGGCTGCAGCACCTCGGCAATCCGCACTTGTGCCTGGTTCAGCGTTCCTTTGTAGACCTGGTGCACCCTGGTAACCCGGTTGCGGGCGTCCAGCAGAATCACCCGGACCTGCTCCTGTTCCAGCAGGCTCATCTCGGTGCCAAGCAGATTGTCCACATCCTGGGGTGAGCGGATTTCGGGGCGATCCTCGGGTTGGGTAGCAGCCAACCGCCGCCCTAACTCGAGTGCTGCGTGCAGCTGTGCCGCTTTGGCCTCGCCCAGTCCTCGCGCTGCCACGAGTTGTGCGAAGGTGGCGTTCAGAATCCCGCCCAGGCCCTGGAAGTCCCGCAGCAGGCGAGTCGCCAGCGTCACCACATTCATCGCCGGCTACCCCCACGCGCAGAATGATCGCCAGCAGCTCAGCGCTGCTGAGCGCCCCTGTGCCGTACTTGCGGAGCCGCCCACGCGGCCGTTCCCCCTCCGGCAGTTCACGGATGCGGACGTGGTACTCGGGCAAGGGTTACCGGCCCCCGAGCGGCGTAGCCTGCGAGGTCACCCACAAAGCGGTGGGGATACCACACAGTTCATAGGTGCCCGGCGTGAAGAAATCGCCCAGGGTAAGGCCCTGCCAGTTGACGCCCTGTCGCAGCAAGAATACCCACATGGGCGGTTCTCCTGGGCGTGCAGGCGCCGCCCGAACCCGGGCGTAGTCGCCGGCCACTATTGGCCGCTCAACCACGAAGTCCGCCATGGAGCTGTGCGACCGCACATAGGCCATTGCGGCCGCCTCCACCTCGGCCAGTGCGCTCGGTGTGGCCATCGGCTCAAGCCCGCCTCCAGCGTTCGGGAGCGGCCGCGTGCAAGCGGCAGCGGCACACCAGAACAGGCTCGCCACCAGCAGCGCCGTGAATCGAGCGCTCAACGAGACGCCTTGGCCACTTGGGGGTACCTGAAGCACGCGGTGATGTGGTCGTTGACCATGCCGGCCGCTTGCATAAAGGCGTAACAGATGGTCGGCCCGCAAAAGGTGAACCCCCGTCTGCGCATGTCCTTGCTCATGGCTTCCGCCTCGGCGCTGCGCGTCGGGATGTCGGCCATGGTCGCCCAGCGATTCACCATCGGCTTACCTGCGGTGAACTGCCAGAAGTAGGCGTCGAGCGACTTGAACTCACGTTGCACTTCGAGCGCTGCCTGCGCGCCACGCACCGCGCCCTGCACCTTCAGACGGTTGCGGATGATGCCGGGGTCCTGCAGCAGCCGCTCGATGTCTGCCTGTTCGTAAGCGGCCACCGCCTGCAAGTCGTACCCGGTAAACGCGTTACGGTAGCCTTCGCGGCGGTGCAGGATGGTGCGCCAGCTCAGCCCAGCTTGGGCGGCATCGAGGATCAAGTACTCGAAAAGAACCCGATCGTCATGGAGCGGCACGCCCCACTCGGTATCGTGGTAGGCGATCATCAGGGGATCATTGGCAGGCCAGGCACAGCGCTCCAAGAGTGGCTCCAAGCGAATGGTGCGCTCAGTATAGCCCGCGCCTAGAAGTGCAGGAAGCAGCCGGTGTCCCGGACCAAGCGCCCGGGGCTAGGCACCAAACCCTCGCGATGGCAGTGTGGGCGGTGACAGCAACCCCAAGCGCTCGAGCGTAGGGATCAACTCCCCCAGGCTGTGGATGACAGCATCGGCGTCCGGCGCGTGGCCGCCGCGGTCGCCCTCCGCGAACCATACCGTGCGGAGGCCGGCGGCTTGTGCAGGCAACACGTCGGTCTCGTACGAGTCGCCCACCATGACACAAGACTCAGCGGTGGCTCCCAGCCGAGCCAGCAGGGCGTGGTAGTAGGCTGGGTCGCTCTTCGACGCTCCTAGGTCGTGGGCAGTGTCCACATGGGTGATATGACGCGCCAAGTCGACCCGTTCCAGCGCCTCTCGAACATCGTTGCCCGCATAACTCCTAACGCCGCTGGCAACACAGCACTCGACGGTGCCCTCCAGCGCGAGCAACACCTCTTTGCTGCCCGGCACGGCTTCCACTCGTGCCCAGGCCGCCATGGGACCGGGGAGACGTAGGTCGCGCATCAGCGTATCGGCCCAGACGAAGATGATCGTAGTAATGCGGTTGCTGCCTCGCTCAGTCACCGGGTGCTGCCCCCCCCCCGCTGTACGGCAGGCGTGCGCTTGGCCGCAAGCGCGGACAGCACACAGGGCACACTCAACGCCAGCCCCCAGAACGCCATGTCATCGAAAGAGCCGGTCACCGTAAGGCTCAGCAACGCCGCGACCCCGAAAAGCCAGCGCGCAATGTGGGGGGCGTGTAGCTTGAATGCCGCCTCCAGCTTTGGCCGCTCCGCCAGCAATCCCGTGCCACGATGCCGTAGAACTGAAGCAGCAATACCACCGAGACTGCCAGGCCGATGGCGAAGGCTACGACCCTCACCCCGCCAAGACGGGTCCTAGGTGGTGCTCGACCAGCGGCAGCAGCGGAGCCGCCAGCAGCGCTGGCTGGTGGGCCGGCAGCGATACCCACAGCGGGTACTCGCGCGCCGTGATCAGGCGCAGCTTGGTCGCGCCACCCAGCGACATCATGTCGGGCAACACCGTGCGCACCTCGGGGTTCGCCAGGAACAGCAACCCGCGTCCCAGATAGGTGTCCGGCATACCCGGCAGGCTCCCGCTAAGGCAGGCTAGGGCATCGGTCAATGCTGCGTCATCAAGGAAACGCCGTTCGGCCCCGCCGGTCCAAGCTAAGACTGGAGTCAGGCCGGGACCCTCGCCCGCCAGCGCGGCCATCCACGCCTTACGGGAACCGCCGCTGAAGCGCAGGTATTGCTCGCCCAGGCCATCCGGCGCCGCGGCATGCTCGCCCTTCAGGACGGTCGGAAAGGGGAAGTCGGGCAGTTCATACGCTCGCAGAATATAGCTGGGGGTTGGCGTGCCGTGCGGGGCTACCGCGTTCAGATAGGCACTGAGTACCGGACCGGTTAGGGCTTGTTGTAAGGCCACTGCAAACCAGAGCGTTCCGTGCTGCTGGCCGGCCGCCAGCGCAAACGTCCAGTCCAAGAGGTCAGGTACGTATTGCTGAGGTTGGAGGCCGAGACTCCGTCCAGTCAGGATGAGGGGCTGCATGTCAGTAGTATGACATACCAGTTGCCGGGTTACGCATAGGGCCGTATCCTAGGTGTGGCTCCGGCCAAAATCACAGGAGGTTAGTGTAATGCCAGAAGGAAAGGTCCACGTAGAGATTCTCTACTGCGTAGCCTGAGGATATCTCCCCCAAGCCGTCAGTGTGGCGGCCGAACTGTCCTCCATCAACTACCGCGAGACTGCTGTCACCCTCACGCCTTCCGACAGCGGACGGTTTGAAATCTATGTGGACGGGAACAAGGTCTATGACCGCAAAGACCCGGACGGCGTGGATTTCCTGCCCGCCATGCGCGAGATTCACAAGATTCGCGATTCCATCGCGAAGGTGTTTCATCCCGAAGGCGTCCCTAGCCACTAACCCAGTTTCTTAGGCAGAGGGGGCCCCCTGTAACCCAGGGGGCCCCCTCTGCGCCATCGGACAGCCCGAGCGTAGGGGAAGCGTTGGCTTGGCGTGCACTCAGGGGCAGGCGCGTGATGGACGAGCCCCGCATGATGTGACTAACACGTGATGCGAGGACGCCGATGCTGACTTGGAGACCATCCACCGAAACGTTGGGATTAGGGTTGGGACTGCTGCTGGGGTTGCTTGCGCTGGCGACGCTGCCCTGGGCGTGACGGAACGGCCTATGAGCCAAGCCCGGAGGCGAGAGCCATCAATAATCAACGTGTGAACAACGGCATACGGCGCGTCCGAAGCCTGCTCTTGGTGGCTGGGATAGCCCTCATCGCATCGATCACGGCTGTCATCCTAAGCCGGCTGCCGGCGAACCCAGAGCCCCCTGCGCCCAGTTCGCGTGCGCTGCCGGCAATGCCCTCAACGGTGCCGAGCACATCAACAGTGACCC
>SHYE01000002.1 GCA_009692935.1 Dehalococcoidia bacterium
CCCGACCAGCCCGCCCTCACCCGGGAGGTGGCGGCCTGGGAGGACCGGCGCAACGCTAAGGGTGGTGCCGTGAATTGGCGCTTCACCACCGCCGACGCCCGTATCAAACTCAAACGCCTCTACCCAATTCATTAGTGGCCGACCACTAGCTTTGCCCCGACCCAATGTTTCTTGTTCCTACTTCGGGAACGTATTTGCCTGCCCTTCCGACTCCGGCGTGATGTCGAACGCCGTCAGCAGCGTGGCGATGAGCCGGTAGCAGCCGATGATACAGCTCAGGCGGATGACATCGCTCTCGCCCCAACGGGCCTTCAGCTTGTCGAACGCCGCGTCCTCCACCTTGCGTTCGCGCAGCACCTGCTGGGCGAACGCGATCACCGTCGCCTCGTCCTCGGTCAGCACCGAGGCCGCCGCCTCGCCACGCACCACCTGCACGGCCTCCGGGCGGGTGCCAGCGCGCTCGGCGGCCCGCTGATGCGCACCCCACACATACTCGCAACGCTCCTCGCGGGCGGTCACCAGCACCGCCAGCTCCATCAGGCTCAGCGGCATGTTCAGCCCGCCGCGCAGGCTGTCCTCGATCCAGCGCCGCCAGGGCAGCGCCACGTCCGGTACATGCATCAGCGCCCGGTAGGGACCGCCCACAACGCCGGTGGCAGCGTTGCGCATCTCATCGAACAGGGCGTGGTACTCGGGGGCAAGGTCGTCTCGGCGGGGTTGGGCAATGCGGACCATGGGGACCTCCTGGGTAATGGGTAGGCAGGAGTTATACACCGCCCGCGCCCCCGGAATTCCCCTCCCTAGCAGGGAGGGGTTAGGGGAGGGTTGAAGTCTGGCCTATAGCAAGGCAACGGGCGCAAGGTTCGGCCTTCCGGTAGGGGCGCAATTTATTGCGCCTTAGCGTCAGGCCGCGGTCAAGGAGCAGGCCTGCGGTGTCACCGCACCACCACCTTGCACCGCGCCGGCAGCGGGTGAGGCGTCATAAATGCTGCCCCTACAGGTCGGGGCGTGCCACCTTCGCACAGAGTCTGGTGATGGGTGGGCGGCGGCCACCCTCTCTCCAGCTCTCTCCCTCTGAGGGCGAGAGGGCCGGCTGGTTCATGCGGCGGCGTCGCTAAGCACGGGCGCTGCGAGATCTAAGCCCACCGAGCGGGATACGTCCCTACCCTCCCAGGGAGAGGGTAGGGAGAGGGTGCCCCGTCACTCTACCCCCAGCACCGCCGCCGCCTTCACCCGCCCCGCCAGTCCGGCCACCGCGTCTGCTACCTCGTGGATGAACGCGACCCGCCCGCCGACCACCACTCAAGCCCGTGTGTAACCCCGCGCCGATTCCCTGGTAGCGGCAGTCGGCTACCGCGCCTGCGGGCTTCCGGCCTGCTGCGGGTGGGGCTATACTGGCGGCACCGACCGCGACACACTCTGGGAGGTTCCACATGATTTACGAACTGCGCAGCTACGACCTGAAGGTTGGCACCACCGCCACCTATATGAAGCGCTTCGGCGAGGGCCTGCCGACGCGCGAGAAGTACTCGAAGCTGGCCGGGTTCTGGAGCACCGACGTGGGCCCGCTGAACCAGGTCATCCACCTGTGGGTCTACGAGGACATGAAGCACCGCGACGATGTGCGCGAAGCCAGCGCCAAAGACACCAGTGGTCAGTGGCCCCCCAAGGGCGACGACTGCATTGTGCACATGGAGTCGGAGATCATTCTGCCGGCTCCGTTCATGCGCCCGCTGGACGGCACGCCTCAGGAGCTGGGCGGCATCTACGAGCTGCGCTACTACGACTACCAGGTGGGCTCTACCGGCAAGGTGTACAAGACCTGGGAGCCGATGATTCCGGCTCGCGAGAAGCTCTCACCGCTGGCGCTGTGCGGCTTCACCGAGCTGGGCGGCCTGAACAAGTTCTTCCACCTGTGGCCCTACAAGGATATGAACGAACGGCTGCGTATTCGCCGCGAGGCCGTGGTGCAGGGCATCTGGCCGCCGCCCACCAGCGACTGGGTGATTCGCCAGCAGAACAAGATCATGTTCCCGGCGCCCTTCTCGCCGTTGCGCTAGCCATGACCACCGTGCGCGCCGCCACCCCGGCCGACGCCTCCGCCATCGCCCGGGTGGAGCGCGCCGCCTTTGGGCAGGAGGACGAAGCGCGGCTGGTGGCTGCGCTCGACGCCGGCGGCTACACCCGCATCTCGCTGGTGGCCGAACGCGAGGGCGAGGTCATCGGCCACGTGCTGCTCAGCGAGCTGGAGTTCGCGGCGCCCTCGGGACCGCTGCCGGCGTTGGTGCTTGCCCCGGTGGCGGTGGCCCCGCCGCACCAGCGCCAGGGCGTGGGCGAGGCGTTGGTGCGGGCCGCGTTGGAGTTGGCCCAGCAGCAGGGGTGCCGGGCGGTGGTGGTGCTGGGCCACCCCGGCTACTATCCCCGCTTTGGGTTCAGCGTGCTGGCCGCGGCGGGCATCCGGTCGCCGTACCAGGGGCCGCACTTCATGGCCATCGACTTCACGCCCGACGCCGGGTCGCTGGTGGGCGAGTTGACCTACCCCGCCCCCTTCGCCGAGCTCCCATAAGGAGGAACGCCATGCCGCTTGACGAAGTACTGATGAAGGTCGAGGCCGGTTGGCAGCCGGTACTCGAACTGCTGGGCTGAGTGCCGCTCAACGCGATGGAGCAGCCCTCCGGCATCGGCGACTGGCGGATGAAGGACGTCATCGGTCACCTGACCTCCTGGGAGGAGGACGTGCTCGACTACCTGACCTATGTGCAGCGTGGCGAGCGCCGGTCCAAGCTCAGCGCCGCGCCCGGCTGGGACGTGGACGCCCACTACGCCGCGCTCATCGCCGCCAAGGTCGCGGTACCGGCCGCCCACCTGCTGATCGACCTTGGCGCCACGCACCAGCGCCTGCTGGCCGCCATCAACGCGCTGCCGGCGACAGCGTTGGCCGACGAGAACGTGGTGGACAAGACCGGCTCCGACACCTGATGGCACTACCAGGAGCACCAGACTAACCTACAAGCATGGCTCGATCAGAGAGGACTCTGAAGATGCTCGAAACTGCTCCCGTCATGGCGTTCGTGGCCTGCAGCGACGCGGCGGTCGCGCTGGCCTTCTACCGCGACACGCTGGGCCTCAGCCTCATCGCCGACGAACCCTTCGCGCTGGTGTTCGACACCGCGGGCACGCAGTTGCGCGTGCAGAAGGTGCAGCAGGTGGTGGTCGTACCCTACACTGCACTGGGCTGGCGGGTGCCGGACATGGCGGCTTCGGTCGCCGCCCTCACCGCGCGCGGCGTGCGCTTCGAGCTATTCCCCGGTATGCCGCAAGATGCTTCCGGCGTCATGGCGTTCCCCGGCGGCGCCCAGGTGGCCTGGTTCAAAGACCCGGACGACAACCTGCTGTCCCTCACACAATTCTTCTAGGAGGGTTCCATGCCCTACGCTCCGGTCAACGGCATTGACCTGTTCTATACCGAGCATGGCGCTGGGCCCGCGCTGGTGTTCTGCCACGGCGTGGGCGGCAACCACGCGAGCTGGCACCACCAAGTGCCCTTCTTCTCTCGCTGGCACCGGGTCATCGCCATCGATCACCGTGGGTTCGGCAACAGCCGCGACCTGCCCGAGAGTCCCGGCCGCTCAGCGTTTGTCGACGACCTGACCGGCCTGCTGGACCATCTCGGCGTCGAGCGCGCCACGCTGGTCGCGCAGTCCATGGGTGGCGGCACCGCACTCGGTTTCGCGCTCGACCATCCGGATCGCACCCAGGCGCTGGTCATGGCCGACACCCTCGGCGGCATCACCGCGCCCGGCCGGCTCGCCCTACGCCTGGAGGCGGTGCGCAAGGCCACCAACGACCTCAGCCAGGCCGACCGCGTGGTCTCCCGCGCCTTCCAGCAGCGCGAGCCCGCCCGCACCCAGCTTTACCTCGATATCGCCAGCTTCAACGCCTCCAACCGCTTCAACATGCGCGGCGCTGCGCCCTCCACGCCCCCGACCCAGGCCCGGCTGCAGGCGCTGGCGGGCATCCCCACCCTGTTCATGGTGGGCAGCGACGACGTGCTGTATCCCACCGACGTCATCGAGATGGCCCATTGGCTGGTCCCGGGGTCAGAGTTCCAGGTCATTCCCGACGCCGGGCACTCTGCCTACTTCGAGCAGCCGGACGCGTTCAACCAGCTACTGTATGACTTCCTGGCGCGCCACGGCCTGGGCCCAGCGCGGGTACCGCAGCGGGACTAGCCATGCCGGTAACACCCACCCGCAGCATCGGCATCGTGGGGTGCGGCTCCATCGGCCGGGCCATTCTGCGCGCGGCTGACCGCGGCGAGCTGCCGGTGACGGTGGCGGGCGTGGCGAGCCGCACGGAACCGACGGCGCGCGCCTTCTGCGAGAGCTTGGCCCACCCCGTACCCTATCTCTCACTTGACGAGCTGGTGACGGCTAGCGACCTGCTGATCGAGACGGCGGGCGGCCACGTGGTGCCGGAGCTGGCGCAGCAGGCTTTCGCCGCCGGCAAGGACCTGATGGTGATCAGCGTGGGGGCTCTGCTGGACCACCCGGAGATCATGGACCAGGCGCGGGCCACCGGCTGCCGCCTCATCGTGCCCTCCGGGGCGATCGCCGGGCTGGACGGCATCAAGTCGGCCAGCTCGGGGCACATCGACCACGTACGGCTCACCAGCCGCAAGCCCCCACGGGCACTGCAGGGTGCGCCGTACCTGGTGCAGCACGGCATCTCGCTGGAGGGGCTGACCGAGGCGCGGGAGCTGTTCTTCGGCCCGGCGCGCGAGGCGGTGCGCGGCTTTCCCGACAACCTGAACATCTCGGCCGCCATCAGCCTCGCCGGCATCGGGCCCGACCGCACCACAGTGCGGATCTACGCTGACCCCGCGGTCACCCGCAACTGCCACGACATCGAGGTCGAGGGTGAGTTCGGGCTGCTGCGCGTCCACATCGAGAACATCCCCAGCGAGAACCCCAGGACCGGCCGCCTCACTGCGCTCTCGATGGTGCGTGCCGTGCGCGATGCGGTCGATCCGGTGCGTATCGGCTCATAGCATCCTCCGTCATGGTGAGCGTCCGGGATGACCCTTGGCGGGACGCGCAGTTGTGGTGAACCCTGTGCACGGGTTCACGCCCGACTGGTTGGGGACGGGGGATGCTTCCTTGCGTCAGCATGACAGGAACGGGCGTGGTGGCATGCCGCGGTGTGGTGGTGGGGCCCACGCTCGACAGAGTGGCAGCCCGCCGTCTCGCGTATCTGCGATCTCGTTTAAATGGACTGACCCTCCCGATTGGGAGGGTCAGTCAGATGATGGCGTCGTGCGCCACAGCCGTTACCTTAGCGCGCTGAGGAGATTGTAGCTGGCGCTGAAGTCCGTTTCCTGAACCTGCGCCCGCGTCTCCTCGTAACCGGCGATCACCATGCGCTCGCGGGCGGTAGCGTCGTTTGCCACTGCCTGAGCGGCTTTCACAAACGGCCGGCTGAACCGGCTGAACAGGCTAAAGCCTGCGAACTCGGCGGCTGCGGAAAAAGCTGCTTGCATCGTTTACCTCTTGCTTAGTGTGTTTTTGCTTGGCTTGGAGCATGATGTCTCCAAGCGTGATTTACCAGACCGAGGACATTAGACTGTGGGCGGCGCTAAAACCTTCAGTGAAGGCCGGCAGGGCCTCCCGGTAACCGGCGACAATTGGGGTGCGGTCGAAGATAACGTCCTCCACCACATTGCGGTGGTCGAGTACCGGGAACGGGCGTAGCACCCGTTCGAACCAACCCAGGTCGGCGACATCGGCGAGAGCGGCTAGTGTTGCTTGCATGGCAGACTCCTTTCTGCGGTGTAAGTCTGTAACCAGTGGTTACTACGGATATAGTAGCAACTAACGTTTTGATCGTCAAGGGTTTAGTGGTACACTTCGTCGAAATCTCCCTGGTGGAGCGTGCACGGATGGATGGTCGTGCTTGTGGCGTAGCCGAGGCAGCAAAAATTCTGGGCGACAAATGGACGCTGCTGCTCTTGCGCGACCTCGCCCAGGGCTCCCGACGCTTCAAAGACCTTGAGCGTTCCGTCGATGGCATCAGTCCCACCATGTTGGCCGGCCGCCTGCGCGAGCTCGAGCGTCAGGGCCTGTTGACCCGCACCACCTACAACGAGATCCCCCCTCGGGTGGAGTACCACCTGACCGACAAGGGCACCGAAGCCCTCCCCATCGTCGAAGCCCTCAGGGACTATGGCAACCGCTGGCTTCTGAGCCGGCCCGAACCCAGCGACGCCGTTCTCTCCAGCACCTAGCTCCACCCGCCGCATATCTCGGCAGCCACGGGGCCGCACCATGCCCGCAGTCGCCATACCCACCAGCCTTGATGATCTGACCCCGGCCTGGCTCACCGCCGCGCTCCAGGCCGCGGGCGTGGCCGAGCGTCCCGTAGTGGCAGCCACCATCGAACCGTTGGGCGCGGAGTCAGGCTTCCTGTGCCAGACCGTCCGGGTCCGCCTGACCTACGCCCCGGGTGGCCGCCAAGGTCCCGCCTCAGTCGTTGCCAAGCTCCCCTCAGCCGACCCCAGCGTCCGCAGTGTCATCCACAGCTTCGGGTTCTACGAGCGCGAGGCAAAGTTCTACACAGCCTTCTCCGAGACCAACCCGCTGCGCCCACCCGGCAGCTATTTCGCCGCCTATGACGAGACCACCAAAGACACCTTTGTACTGCTGGAAGACATCTCGGACAACTTGCTGGATAACGGCGACGACCTGACGCTGCCGCCCAGCCTCGCGCTGGAGTTCGCGCAGCGGTTGGGCGCCTTCCACGCTCAGCATTGGGAACGGTCGCCCGAAGGCCTGCCATGGCTGACGCCGTTTATCGACCAGCAACCCGACCCGGCCGGCCTAGCTAATCGCTGGTAACGGTTGCAGGAACGCAATGGTCAGCTCATCCCCGCTGCGTTTCATGCGCAAGCCGGCGACTTCGTCCGGCACGCGCACACGTTTGCCCGGGCGCTGTCGGAGCATCCCCGCACCATGGTGCACGGCGACCTGCGGGTGGGCAACGCGCTGGTTGCCCGTGGCGGCCTGCGGGTGGTGGACTGGCAAACGGTGGCCTGGGGGCGCGGCGGCCTCGACCTCGGCTTCTTTCTGACCCAGGCCTACACCCCTGAGCAACGGCGGGCGCTGGAGCCAGCGGTGGTACCGCCCTATCACCAAGCCCTGGTCGACCACGGCGTTACCGGCCACACCTTAGATCAGTGCTGGGACGACTACCGCCTGGGGCATTTGCGGATCGCTACCATGTTCGTGCAGGCCGGCTCGTCGCTTGATATGTCGGGGCCACGTTCACAGCAGCTGCTATCCAACTCACTCGAGCGCGCTGCGGCGGCTATGATCGACCTCAAGCCCTTCGACCTACTGCGATGAAGCCGGATGCCGGAGCTACGCGTTGATGAAACACGTGCAACCAAGGGAACTGTCATGCTGAGGCACGAAGCATCCCCCGTGCCCCCGTCTGCCTGCGCCCCAAGGGGAGTGCGGCGTACCGCGGAACGCACCCTCCGCACGCAACCCGGCCGGAGCGCGAGACACCCCCAGCTATGCCACTGACGCTACAGACGGGCCCCGTTCCCCTCAGCGCTGGTGGTCTGACCCCCGCTTGGCTCGAAGCAGCACTTGGGGTGGCCGGCATCGCGACGGTCGCCGCAGAACCCCTCGGCACCGGCCGCGGCTTCGTGGGCCAGACCTTCCGGGTCAGCTACCGCCTTGATGGCCGCCGTACCGCAGAAACGGTCGTGGTCAAGCTTCCGGCGGCGTCCGCCCGGGCGCGTGCCTCACTGGCGCCCCTTCGCTATGGTGAACGCGAGGCGCACTTCTACACCGAACTGGCGCCTTCCTCCTCGCTGGCCACCGCTCAGTGCCACCACGCAGCGCTCGATCCCGCAACCGGGGACGCCGTGCTGGTGCTGCAGGATCTCGGCGACGGCGACCCCGGCGATGATCTGGAGGGCTGTCCGCCGGATCAGGCGCGGCGCTTGGTGCGGCAACTCGGCGCCTACCATGCCCGCCACTGGAACGCACCAAGCGCCGCGCGCTCCTGGCTGCCCCGCTTCGACCAGGACCAGCCCGACCGCTACTACGATGTGCTGTGGCGTCGCATGAAGCACCGCCACGCCAGCGTCATCCCGCCCGCCTTCATCGCCATTGGCGACCGGCTTGGCGCAGAGCTGGCGGCCTTCCGGGCTCGCCTCGCCACGCCGCCGCTCACCATCACCCATGGCGATCTGCGCACCGACAATCTGGTGTTCTACCCCGACCGCGTTGTGGTGCTCGACTGGCAGGTCATCGCCTGGGCGCGCGGGCCGCTGGACCTGGGTTACTTCCTCACCCAGTCCTTCGCCCCCGACATCCGCCGCGCCTTCGAGCCCGAACTGCTGGCGGCGTACCACCGCGCCTTGGTCAACGGTGGCGTGCCGGGCTACCAGCAGGAGGCCTGCCGCGATGACATGCGGCTGGGCTGCCTGCAGAACGCCGCCACCTTCGTGCTGGCTGGCGGCTCGCTCGACTTCACCGGCGACCGCGCCCGTGAGTTGCTGCAGGTCACACTCGAACGCATCACCGCAGCCGTCGCCGACTGGCAGCCCTTCGATTTGCTAGCCGGGGGCTAGGCTGTCACACTGAGTGCAACGCACGGTCGATCGGCGGCCACACCCGCATCCGCTCCAGCGGGTGCCCAGCGCCGAACGGCCAACCCCCAACGGCAGAAAGCCGACGCCCCCCCCCATGAGCTGGCCTCAAGACACGCCTTACACCCAGGTAGCAGGCCCCTTTGACACCCTCCGCCTCGCCTGGGAAGCCGCCGAGAAGACCTCGGTCGGCCGCAATGTCGCGGTCGACATCGTGGTCGTCAGCACCGACGAGTGGATGCGCGTGCTCACCGTCGATCCCACCGTGGAAGACAGCCCAACCCTGCTGGCCACCGAACGCGCCGGCTGGGCGTGGTGGGTCGGCGAGCTTCCTGCGCTGCTTGAGGAATCCGGCCGGGGGTAGGCCCAGCGCCTTTCGCCAGCCCTCACCCCCGCCAGTGGGCCATCACATCCGCCAGCACCGCCTCAGGTCCGTGTACTCGAAACTGAAGCCGGCTGCCTGAAACCGGGCGGGATAGCACCGCCGGCCGGTCAGCGCCAGCAGGCCCTCGGTGCGGAACAAATAGCGAGCCCCCAGGTTCACCAGCAGCGCTGGCGCGGGCGGGCTCCACGGACGTGCAAGGCCTGCCGGAGCGCGTGCATAAACGCCCGGTTGGTCACCGGGGTAGGCCCCGTGGCGTTGTATACGCCCTCAACGCCGGTGTCCTCGATGCAGCGCAAGAACAGCCGGCACAGGTCGTGCACGTGCAGCCAGCTGATGTACTGCCCGCCGTGGCCGGCCGTACCGCCCAGAAACCACCGCACGGCCGTACGCATGGTGACCAGCGCCCCACCGCCGGGGCCCAGCACAAAGCCGATGCGCAGCAGCACCTTCCGGGCGCCCGGCAGCTCCTGCTCGAAGAAGGCGGCCTCCCACTGTTTGCACACCTCCTCCGAGAAGCCCTCGCCCAAGGGAGCATCCTCGTTGCCGGCATCGATGGTGTCGCCATAGATGTGCAGCGAAGCGGCCTGCACCACCACCGGTGGCGGCGCCGCGCACGCCAGCACCGCCTGATCGATCGCCTGCGCCGAGTCGAGCCGTGAGTTTAGGATCTCGGCTCGGTTGGCCGGGGTATACACACAACTCACGCTGCGCCCGGTCAGGTTCACCACCGCGTCGGCGCCCTCCAGCGCGGCGACCCAATCGCCCAGGGTCCTCCCATCCCACGCCACGTCCTCGGGCCGCTCCGGCCGGCGGGTGAGCACCGTCACGCTGTGCCCTCGCGCCACGAGGAACGCCGACAGCGCCCGCCCAATGAACCCCGATCCGCCCGGAATCACAACGCTCATGCTAGCGGCCTCCCCAAGCCATCACTCGGCGCTCCCTAACCGCGCCCGCACTCCCATCTACCGTCATGCTGACGCAAGGAAGCATCCCCCGCTTCGCTCCACGCCAAACTCAAGTCCTCGACGTGCGCATTCACCGACCAAACGAGCGCCAGCTTCTTCCGCCGAACCCAGCCCTAAGCTGCTTCTCGCGCACGCTCGCCGAATACGGATCATCAGCCAACTCAAAGTAGACTAGCTTGCTCACCCGGTACCGCCTGGTGAAACCCGGCACTGTGCCTGCTTCCGAACGTCAGCATGACGCCCACCACGCTAAGTCACGATATCCGGATGCCCCAGGCCCGCCAGCGCCGCGAAATACCCCGGCATCCAGTTCTCCACACTCTCGTGGTGATGCAGGCGGCGCGCCCACTGGAACAGCGTGAAGTGATGCACGCCCAAGCGGTACAGCGCCGGATAGTCGCGCGCCGCCACCGCCTGCCGCTCGTCGAGGGTCAGGTCGCGGTCAGTCAGAAACGCCAGCGGTCCGGCCTGGAACGCCTCCAACGCGCCGGGCGTGATCAGCACTCCCGCAGCACCTGGTTCATCGCATACCGGCTCACGGCGCGGGCTCCAGCGTGTCCCAGATGAAGAACGGCGCACCCTCGCCCCAGCCGGGATCCTCGGCGTCGGCCACGGCGGGCTGGCGGTCGTTCACCAAGCCTAGCGCCAGAATGTAGTTCATGAAGCCCCAAGTGGCGTTCCCGTGGTCGTTCAGATTCTCCAGCGACAGCTCACGCAGCGCCTGACTATCGCCGCGGGCCACCAGCGCCACCAGCCGCTCGTCGAACACGGGGTCGTGCCAGCCCCAGCCGCGCGGTCCGCCAATCTCCAAGCTCATGTGGCCGCTGCACAGCACCGCCACTCGCAGGTCCCGCTCCAGCCCGGTGTCAATGACTTGGCGCAGGGCGCGGCCCACCTGATGGTCGCGCTTGGCGGTCGGCAGCGGCGGCATCATGGCGTTGCTGAACACCGGCACGATGGGGATGCGCTGTTCCGGCAACAGCGCATGCAACGGTACAACCAGCGCATGGTCCAGCCGGAACTCATCGGAGTAGGCGAAGTCGATGCCGGCGTCGTACCCCTGCTGAATGATGGCGATCGCCACGTCGTGCGCGATCGGCACCCGGTACTCCGGCACGCCGTGCTAGCGCTCCCACAGGAACGGCCCCTCAGCGAAGGGCGCCTTACCCACCAAGAAGCCCGGCATATTGGCGGTGGATCACTGGTTCAGGTGGTCGCTGCCCACCGCCAGCACTACATCGGGCCGGACGGCGGCCAGCCGCTCCCGGGCGTCGGCGTAGCGTGCCTGCAGCGCCTCCACCTCCAACCGATCCGTCCCGGCGTTCGCCAAGAACGCCGGCGTCACCGGATTGTGCCCCACCCCGAACACGCCCACGAGCTTTGCCATAGAGGTTCCTGTCGGTTCAGCCTAGAGGTCTGTAGAATACCAAAGCCCACCGATCTCCTGAGCGTGGAGCGCATACAGGCACCGTTCGATCTGCGGCGAGCCGCCCGATAGTGATCGCAAACAGGTACGATCGCTACCAGCTCGCCCGCTGGCAGGGAGGGGCTGAACGATGACGGACTGGCAGAACACCCAGCGGATGGCCGCCGACTCGAAGCACGACCTGGCGGTGTCGGGCCGGCCGGCCAGTGTCGCCGCGCGCGGGGTTCTAAGCAGCAAGAGTCAGGGCCGCGAGATACGGGCTGCCGTCTATCGCAAAGGCGA
The DNA here is from genome assembly GCA_009692935.1 of Dehalococcoidia bacterium. GTDB lineage: Bacteria > Chloroflexota > Dehalococcoidia > SHYD01 > SHYD01 > SHYE01. The sequence goes on from SHYE01000002.1 coordinate 11,718, forward strand.
CGCCAGCGCAGCACCGCTGTTCACCGTTACCACCAAGCGCCCCGCCGAGTCACGGATCGTCGACGTGCGCGATGTGGAATGGGAAGCGCTGCGCCGCCTGAACAATGCCGACTTCACCGTAGGCGCCGAGTACACCACATAGCGGGCTGAACACCCGGCACCACCTGCTTCGCACCAGAGCGCGGCGCTTCGAGCAATCGGAGCGCCGCGCTCTGGTTTAGGGCCCGGCCCAGGCCGTCGCTACAGCCGAGGGGTGATCCGCAACCGGAGGCCGTAGGCGCGTCAGCGAACCGGCCGCCGACCGGCGATTCGGGCAGTTACGGCAGCGGGGTCACGCCAACCGCACGATGAGCGGCTCGCCGGGCCCGATGGCGGGGTAGCGCTCCATCACTAGGGCGTCGTGGCCGGGGATAACGTGCGCCGGTGAATCCGCCAGCCGGTTCACCGTCTCCCAGCCCTTGCACATCTCTTCCAGATTGTGCAGCGTCGGAAACGGCCGCTGCTGCTCGATCTCGTCGTACGAATGGGTGGCGTCCGAGGCCAGCACCACCCAACCGCGCGCCGTTTTCACCCGCATGATCTGCGAGCCGATAGTGTGTCCGCCCACCAGGTGAAGGCTGACGCCTGGCGCCAACTCCTCGTCGCCTTCGTTGAACCGCAGCCGGCCATCGTAGTTGGCGCGCACCAGGTTCACAATGTCCTCGGTCTCGATGGAGCGCCGGAAGCGTCCGTGGCGCACCGCGCCGCCGGTGTAGAAGGCCATCTCGCTGGCTTGAATGCAGAACGTGGCGCTCGGGAACTGCGTGGTATTGCCTACGTGGTCCCAGTGCATGTGGCTGAGTACCACCTGTTCCACTTTGGCGGGATCGATGCCGAGCGCGCGGACGCCGTCGACCGGCGAACGCAGATAGTCGCGCCCGCGCTTGGCCGCGACTTCGGCACTGTGGCCGGTATCGAGCACGATGGTGCGGCTGCTGTTGCGCACCACCCACACAAAGTAGTCCATGCGGCGGGCAGGTTCATCAGGGCTGGCGCCGATGAACCAATCGTGCGCCGGGGCCATGCGGGTGGCGTAGCGGACGGCGAAGACTTCGTACTGATCGAGGTTGGGCTCGGACACTGAGGGTGCTCCTGTTAGCGCTACCGGGCGGCCTTGATGTTCTGCACGTGGCTCCAGCTTCCGGTCAGCGAGCCGAGAAACACCCACTCGCTCACGATCTTCGCGTCGACCACGGCTTCGACCGGCAGCCAGAACAACGGCATGTCGAGCTGCCAGGTGATGCGGCCGTCGATATTCCGCATCTCGGTGGCCTCGACTGCAGGGGCAGCCAGACCCATCACGATGCGATTGACCTTGGGAGTCACTGGTTTGTCGCCGCCGCCGGCCGGTACGGCAGGAGCAGCCGGGCCTGCGGAGGGGTGGCGCAGGCCGCAAGCGCGAAGCTCAGCACGAGGCCGGCAAAAGGGATACGTTTGAACATGACAGCTCCGTCGCGGCGCAGTCGGCAAGTAGCCCGGGCCCACCGCGTTGGCTACCTTATACCACGATGGGCAACGTAGGCCAACGCGCTCCGGGCCTGCCAGGTCTGCAGCCCATCTCGTTAGGGTTCTTCGAACCAGTTCCAGGCGAGGCTCGCGATACGCTGGCCGGTGAACAGCTCGGGCCCGAATTCCTCAGCCATGTCGTGAATGTACATAGAGATGGCGAAAGCGTACGGCTTGGCGGGGTCGGTGTTCCACACCACGCCCAGGTCGTTCTCCACCTAGGTACCGCTGTTGTCCTGCAAGTAGCCATTCTTGTGAGCGGCGATGGCAGTCGCGTCTTTGGGCACGCCGGCGGGTATCAGATAATTCAGCCCTGGCTTCACCTGCGTCATCCGCTCGATCAGGTACTGGCTCCAGTCAGGCGGCAGCATCGCATGGTTCCAAAGACCGGCGCTCAGGCGATTGGCATCGTTCGCGGTGGTGAGGTTGGGGCCGTTGGCCACGCTATACAGGTGGCCGAAGGCTGGAACGTGGTCGTAGACCGTGCTGGTCATCCCCAGTTCGGCGGCAAGCGCATTCACCTTCTCGACCCCGTGGGCGAGGTCGCCACCTCCGGTGAGCCTGAGCAGCTGCAGTGACCGGTCGGCGCTGCTGTTGCGGATGGTGTAAGCGATATCGGCGTTCACATACTCGAAGGGATAGGCGCCGTTCACTACGTCGCGCACCACGCTCATCAGGACCAGCATGTTGAGGGTGCAGCCGGGGTAGCGCCAGGTGTCGCCGCCCGCCTCGGCAGTCACGCCGGTGCTCAGATCGAGGATGGCCGCGGTGACGTTCAGGCGGGAGGCCGTCACAATCTGTTGCAGGCGGTCCTGCAGCACGCCCATGTCGGGTCCCACGTAGCGCCCGCCGGGCAGGCGCAGCACGCTCGCTTGCCCAGCGGGCATCAGCGGCCCGAGGCCTAGCGCGGTTAGCGCTGCCCAGTCCCCGCCGCAGAAACGCCCGACGATCATGTGATTGCATGCTTACCCCTGCTGCTGTTAACGGCGCCAAGCCAGTGATGTTGCCGCACAGGTTCAGGTTAGGCGGACTAGTTCGATGCTTGCCTGACGGGTGGCGGGCGGTTGGGCTACGATTGGTGGCGCATTCCACATGTTCTTCGCCGCCGGGGGGATGTGCAGGAGACGCTGGCGGGCCGTTGGCGGATCATCAGCTTCAACGTGTCCCTCGCTACCCTTGGCCTGATGCAACGGGCGGCGCGGGTCGTAGCTTGGTTCCATAAGACGCGCCGGGGGTAGCCGGACCGCGCCCCAAGGAAGAGTCCTTCGGGCGCAAAAAGGAGGGTACTGTATATGGTGCTATCGGGTAGATGGCTCGCGATGAGAAGCTGATCGAGCGGGTTCGTGATCGGCCCGTTCGAGCCGATTTCAGCGATGTTCGGCGCCTGTTAGAACTGGAAGGTTGGACGCTTGCCGGGACTTCCGGGAGCCACCATCAGTTCACGAAGCCGGGCGAGCGAACGCTCTCGGTGCCGGTTCACAATCACCGGGTGAAACGCTACATCTTGGACGAGATCTGCCGCCTATTGGGGCTTGATGCATGAGGGTTTCAGCATGAGCAAACGACCGCCTCTCAAGTACTATCTCAGCCTGCAGTACCCCCTTAACGTTCTAGCGGATCCTGAGGGCGGTTATGTAGCGGTATTCCCTGACCTGCCAGGGTGCATGACCCAGGGTGAGACGCTTGAGGAACTTGCCCAGATGGCCGCGGACGCTCGGGGCGGCTGGATGGCGACCGAGTACGAGCGGGGCAATGACATTCCGTTGCCGACTTATACTCAGGAGCACAGTGGCCGGTTCAACTTGCGGCTACCGAAATCGCTCCATCGTTCGCTAGCTGAAGCTGCCGAGCGAGAGGGCGTGAGTCTCAATCAGTATGTGCTGTACTTGCTGACCATGAACCACAGTGTCCAGGCAATCAATGCTTGGCCAAGTGCGGCAGACGCCGATAAAGAGGGCTCCGCTTCGTGGGCAGTTCGTCTCCCAACCAGCGCGAAGCCTACGCGCCGCCGGTCTGCCGGTACACGTGCAGCAGGCGTTGCATCGCCGTGATGTTGGCGATAACGGCGACCAACGCGACCGCCACTACATGGAGCCCGACCATGAGGCCCAGCCCCATCACCACCACACGCTCGGGGCGGGCGAACATCCCGACGTCGCAGGTAAGGCCCAGGCCCTCGGCGCGCGCCTTCACGTAGCTGACCATCAGCGAGCCCACCAAGGCCAGCACGCATAGCAGCACCAGCGTGTTGTCGCTGTTCACGGCACTCCAGTAACACACGCCAATCAGCAATACCGCCTCGTCGTAGCGGTCTAAGGAGGAGTCCAGCAGGGCGCCGAACACCGTACTGCGGCCCGTCTGGCGGGCGAGGGCGCCGTCCAGCATGTCGAGCGCACCGCCGAACAGGCTAATGGCGCCGGCCCACACCAGCAGGCCGGACCCAGCCAGGGCACCGGATGCCACCGCGACCAGGAAGCCGGCCCAGGAGATGGCGTTCGGGGTCACCCCAGTACGGGCAAGCGCGCGCACCACGAAATCGAGCCAGTGGCGCGGGAAGCGGCTGCGAAGCGCTGGATGCATACTACGGCTTCGCGTCTGTGGCGGTGCGCCGGCTCCGCAAGCCCGGCAACATACCGGTGAGCCGCCTAAGCCGGCTGGGCCGGGGTTTGGGGGGGCCAGAGGTCAGTTTGGCCTGATGCAGCCGTTCGTAGTAGCTCAGCACCTGTGCCGCCACGCGTTTCCAGGTGTACCGCTGCGCCGTCTGCATGCCCTGGGCGGCCAACCGCTCTCGGAGGCCGGCGTCGGCCAGCAGGTGCACCAGCGCCAGAGCGAGCTTCTCCGCGTCCTCCGGCGGTACCAGCAGGCCCTCCTCGCCATGGGTGATGACGGTGGCGAAGCCATCGATGTTTGTGGCGACTACCGGTGTGCCGCAGGCCAGCGCCTCCAGCAAGATGATGCCCTGGCTTTCTTGGCCGGTGTTGGGGGCGCAGAAAACGTGGGCGCTGCGGTAGTAGCGCGGCAGAATGTCGTTGGGCACAAAGCCGGTGAACACCACATCCTCGAGGCCGGCGCGCTGAATCGACTTCTGGTAGGCGGCCTTGGCGCCGCCATCGGGGCCCACAATCACCAGGCGCGTATTCGGCATTTCGGCCTTGATCCGTGCGTACGCGCGCACCAGGAACCGCAGCCCCTTCCGCTTCTCGAACCGGCCCACAAACAGAATGTTGAGCTTGCCGTCCATCAGCTCGGGCAGCGGCTCCAGGTCGGGCCGGAAGACATCGAGGTCGATACCGTTGGGGATGATGTTGTAGTAGCCGGGGAAGTACTGACTCACGAAGGCCTCGGCCGCCCGCGAAACCGCAATCTTGCCGTCGAGCTTGCGGAACCAACGCTTCAAGATCCGCCAGGTGTACATATACGGGAGGCTGCGGTCGTGGGCAGCGTGGAAGGTGGCCACGTTGGTGGCAGTCGAGAACCGCAGCACGGTGATGGGCAACGTGGGTACCAGCGGTTCGTGCAGGTGGATCACGTCGAACTGCTCGTCAGCCAGCACCTGCTTCACTCGCTTGGAGAGGCGCAGCGAGAGCGCAATGCGGGCGATGGAGCCATTGGCGGGCACCGAGAACGGACGGCCGCACACAATGACCTGACGGCTGTCCAAGCCTTCTTCGGGTAGCGAACTGGGGGTAATAACCCGCACGTCGTGCCCGGCCTCGGTGAAGTGCTCGTGCAGGTGCCGGATGTGGTTGGCCACGCCACCGGGGTAAGCGTAGTCGTACGGCGAGACGAGGGCTATCTTCAAGCGGCGCCGTTCCCTGAAGCCCGCACTCGGTCGATGGCCTTGCGCACTTCGCGACCCATACTGCGTGAGGGCGCAACCACCAGGCTCTGCACCTGCTGCCGCGCCAGGTTGCCATAGCCGATTTCCCGCAGGCTCACGCCGGGGGCCGAGGCGACGGTGGTCTTGGCGGCGATGGCTGCTCGCAGATCAGCCGCCGTTGTGCCCGTGAACTCGGTGACGCCGGCCGCGACCGCGGGCAAGAAGTGCGCGTCGCTGGCGCCGATCTCGGGCAGATGCAGCAGCTCGGCGTTGAGTTGCAGCACCCGCTGGTGACGCACCTTCGCGGCTACCGTGGGGTTGCCGGTCTCGATGCCATCGAAATACACCCCGGCCCGTGCACCGGCTGCGATGCGCCGCAGGGTCGACTCGCCCACGCTGAAGGTGAGCCAACTCAGCGGGTGGGGGGCTATCGCGAGCCCGCCCTGCTTGTGGATCGCCTCGATGGTGTGCTCAATAGACTGCAGGCGGGGGATGGGTTCCTCGATGAAGAGCGCCAGTACGTGGCCCTGGCGCGTGGTGATTTCGCACCCCACGATCAGCTCGAACCGATACGGGTGGCGGGCCGCGAGGTCGCGAGCGACATAGCCAGCCTGCAAGTCATCGTGGTCGGTCACCGCCAGCACGTCGAGCGCCGTGTGTTCCTCGGCGTGATCCATCAATTGGCGGACGTCCATCATGCCGTCGGTAAAGCTGGTATGGGTGTGCAGGTCAGCGAGTCCCATGGGTTACCTGGTTTCTGGAGGCGATGCGAGGTCTTGCTGCCAGATGGGCGTGAACACAATCCACTGCTCAGGATGGAGGGCGATCATACGCTCGGCCGCCGCAATCAGCAGACGCCTATTATAGGCCGATGCGTCGGGCCCTGGCTCGCGCCGCAACGGCAGCGGCTCGTCGAAGAAAATCTCGTAGCGCCGGCCTGGCAGCCGTACGCCGAAGGTGGGGATGAGTGCGGCGCCGGTGGCCACCGCCAGATCCACCGGGCCAGATGGCAGGTTTGCGTCAGCGTCGAAGAACCTGGTGGGCAGGCCGTGGCCGGTGACGTCGCGATCGGCGGTCATGGCCATCACGCCGCCGCCCCGCAGGGTGCGGATCGCTTCCCGGAGCGCTCTGGGGGCAACCGGCACCATCCGCAAACCGTGCCGGCTTCTGAGGTGCACCACAAAATCAAACAACGCTTGAGGCTGCAACTGCTCGACCAAGGCTAGTACAGGGACATTGTAGGCTTGCGATGCCTGGACCAGCAGATCGAAGTTGCCGAAGTGCACGGTGCACACGATGACACCGTTGCCGGCCCCGAAGGCCTCGAGAAGCCGCTCCGGGTGATGCACTGTCGTGCGGTTCAGCAGTGCTTGCGGCGAAACCAGCGGAATCCGGAACATGTCGATGTAGTTGTAGGCCGACGTCCGGAACGCGCCCAGCGCGGCGAGCCGTAGCGCCTGCTCGCCGGCCTCGGGGCCGAGCACGTGGCGCAGGTTGCTGGTGATGGCCGCATGGGCGCCGGCAGCCAGGCGATAGGCGAGCCAACCCCCGAGCCACGCCGCGCCATAGCAGACGCTGACTGGGAGGTGCTGCACCAGCCAGGCGGCGGCCCGGAAGAGCCAGTAGCGCCACACGGTTAGCGGGCACCGTAGCAGCAGGCGGGGAGGGTAGGTGTGGACGGGGCGCGGTGCAGAGACACTATTCCATCATAAGGTAAGCAGCGCTCGACAAGGCCAGCGATGTGATCGCCGCGGCCCGACCTCGAGACTCGGTGGCTGGTCCGGTGCCGCCAACCATCACGCCGCGGGTGAAGCGACGCCCTGGTAGGGGCTGCATTCGTGACGCCTTAGCCGACGATCGGGGTGGTGTCAGCCTCAGCCTCTCGGGTTAGGCCGGTGCTGGGAGCGAGTCTGCGGGTGGCTGCGTGTGGCGACTTCTGGGTGCCCATTGCGGCATGTCCTTGGGTGGGGCGACGAGGCTAGGCGCTGCGCCGGCGGTTCTTCATGTAGTCCACGATCAGGTAGTCGCCCAGCTCGCCGGGGTCGGCGAAGAAGATGCGGCCGTTGTTGAGACGAGCCATGGCCTTGATGAAGCTGGTCATCACCGGCTCGGTGTCGAGCATGAAGGTGTTCACCACAATGCGGTCTTTGGTGCAGCGGCGGATCTCCCGCAGCGTCTCCTCCATGGCCTCCCGCATGCTCCAGCCCTGGTTATAGCGGCCCAAGTCATAGCCGAAGGAGTTGGCGTGGGGCTCGCCATCGGTGATCAGGATGATCTGCTTGGTTCCCTCCTTGTAGCCGCTGAGCATCTGGCGGCCGACTCGCAGCGCCTCGGGGAAGTCGGTGCCGCCTGGATCGATCCAGTCGGTCTCCAGCAGCTGGTCCTTCTTCAGCGGCAACACGAAGTAGGAAAAGGCCGCGATTTTCAGCACGTCGCGCGGGAACTTGCTGCGGATTAGGCTGTCGAGCGCCATGGCCACCTTGCGCCCGGCGAGAAAGCGCCCGTTGCGTAGCATGCTGTAGCTCATGTCCAGCAGAATCACCGTGGAGCACTGGTTGATGGACGCCGACCGATAGACTTCGAAGTCGTCGACTCCCAACCGGATCGGCGTGCCGCCGCCGTCGCGCCGCAGGGCGTTTCGCACGGTGCCCTGAACGTCCACCTGGAAGGCGTCGCCGAACACGTAAGGCTTGGTCTCCTCCAGCCGCTCGATACCCCAGCCGTGGCGGCTCAGCGTGTGCTCGCCGGTGAGGCCGCGGTCGATGCGGCCGAAGATGTCGTCGAGCGCCCGCTCGGCGATGTGACGCATGGCGCGTGGAGTCAGTTCCCAACCCTTGCCCTTGCGACGGATCAGGCCCGCCTCCTCTAGCATGCGCTGGAAGTCCTGCAGCTCCTCAGCCATACGCCGGGCCTCTTCGCCCAGCAGGTGCTCAATCTTGTCAGGGTCGATCGCATTGGGGTTGTTCGTACGGGCAGAATCGATAAGTTCCTGCTCCAGATCCTCCAACCCCTTCATGTCGCCCATCAGCTTCATGGCCTCTTGCAGGGTGATGGGGTCGTCGCCGCTGAAGGGCATGCGGTCGCCGCGCTCGGCTGGATGCATGGCATCCAGCCGCGTCATCAGCTCCATCAGGTCATCCTGGAACCCGGGATCGCCCATGAGGCCGGACATCATGTCCTCCAGCTCCTGGCGCATCTCAGGCGTCATGGAGTCGAGCAGTTGCTGCATCTGCCCCATCTGCTGGGCCATGTGTTGCGTAAGCTGGTCGATGTTCTCCATGCCATCGGGGAACAGCTCACCCCACTTGCTCATGAAGTCCTGGAAGCCTGAGTCGTCGCCGCGTCGGTGCTGCTCCAGCATGCGGTTCAGGTCTTTCACCATCTGCTGCATCTGCCCCATCATCTCGGGGGTCATGCCGCCCAGGCCGCGTTTCAGACCCTGGAAGTACTGCTCCATCATCTGCTGTTGCAGCGTCTTGAGCAGCTCTTGGAACTCCTCGCGGGCTTCCGAATCCATGAAGTCGTAGTCGCGCAGTTTCTGGATGCGTCCGCCGGCCTGGGGCGGTAGCTTGTCGAGCTGGTCGAGGTGCTTTTTCGCCAGATTGTCCAACATGTCGCGCAGGCGTTGGTCCGATTCGGCGTCGCCGGTGTAGGGGGAGTTCTGCTGGTTCTCGTCCAGGCGACGTTGAATGCCGGCGCGCTCCTTGTTGATGACCTGCTCCAGCCGCTCCTTGATGTCGTCCATCACCGAGTCCATGTTGTAGCGCTGCAATTGCTCCTTGCGGCGCTCCCGCAGGCGCTCCAGCAGGTCGCGCATGCCGTTCATATGGCGGCCCGAGGGCATGCGAGCGCCCCGCTGCATGAGATCGCGCAGCGCCGACGACAAGTCGCGACCGTCGAGCACCTTTTCGCCCAGCAGGTCCATCAGGTCCTTGGCGTCTAGGTGCCCCAGGTCTTGCGTTCCGTCCCACTGGCGGTAGTGGTAAGCCCCCATAACCGGCTCCCTGGGGCGATATGGCTGCCCAAGCCTCGATGATAACGTGGTGACGATGCGGGCCCCGGTGCCGGAACCTAACCCGCGTTCGTGAAAACGGCTAATGTTGCTCTCATTCTAGTACTACTACGCAAGGGCCGGCGCAACATTAGCTAAACAGCGCGCCCCGGGTTGGCGCCTCAACCACCGAGCTGCGGCGGGTCATCCAGCGGGTAGCGGCCGAAGGGGTCCCGCAGCATCCAGCCGATTGCGCCCGCTTCTTCAGCCGCACGGATCTGGTCGGCAATCTGGCGATTGCGATAGGGCAAGCGCCGGGAGCGATAGTCGTCGAAAGCCTGGAGCCACGGGCGAACGACGGCGCCGCTGCCAGCAAGCCGGTCCACCGCCGCCCGCACGCTGTCCTTCACCACGCGGTAGGGCTCGGCCGGCGGATAGTCGAGATTGAACGCGCCGTTGGCCCAAGTCGAGGGATAGACCATCGGCGACACATAGTCCACGTACTTCCCTATCGTCTCCAAGTGCTGCCCGATGCCGATGTCGTCTTCGGTGGCCACCAGGCCGAACACGTCGACTGCCAGTGCAACGCCTTTCGGCCGCAGGCGCGCGCCAGCCCGCTGCAGGAAGCCCTCGATGGCGTCGAGTTTCGCCGCATCAGTCAAAGGACGGCTGTAGGCCAGCGGTCCTGGGATGCAGTCGGAGGGGAAACGGATGTAATCGAACTGTATTTCGTTGAAGCCGAGGTCTACGATGCGCTCGGCCTGTCGGAGTTTGTAGTCCCACACAGCGGGTTCAAACGGGTCGAGCCAGCGCTGGCCCTCACAGTCGATGTAGGGGGCGCCGTTGCTCGCCGCCCTCAAGCTGCGCGCCAGCTTGCCGCGTCAGGTCGAAGGCCACGGCAGGCGCCACCAGGCCGCGGTCGCTCATCACATCAAGCACCACGGTGTTGAGCTGCAACCGATCGATATGCTTTAGCCAACCCTCGCGTACCGCGGCGGTATGCAGGGCGCCGAAAGGGATCTAGATGCCCTTCGGCGTGAATGACTCCAGCGTAATCTGCACCTAGCGGCGCGAACCCGGCTGTACACTCACGGCCTTGTAGCCGGGGGCGACCACCCGCAGCGCCGGGTTCTTGGCGATGCCGTCTATCCGGAATGCGCCATCCTCGCCGGCGAAGGCGGTGGCACTCCCGGCGCTGATCCGCGCGCGCGGAATGGGCCGCCGGTCACGGTCGGTAATCACGCCGTACACCGTATCGGGCTGCAGCGACACCACGGATGCGGCATCGGCCACCGATAGCTGGCGAGTCTCGTAGTCGCCGCCGCCCAGCACCAACGGGACGCCCGTCAGCTCCTTGTCGACGCCGATCAGTGTGAAGCGGCCCTGGGCATCGGTGGTTGTGGAGAGGTGCTGCCACCTGACCTCTGCGTTCGCCAGCGGCTGCTGGGTTGTGGCGTCTACCAGCGTGCCGCTAATGGTGCTGATGGTGCGGTCGTACCAGACCTTGGCCCCGCCCCCCAGCAGCACGCCCAGCAGCACCGCAAGCAGCAGGCTGCCGGGACCACGCCGTCGTCTGCGCCGGAAGTTCATCAGGCCACCCGGAGGGCGATAATGACATCACGCATGTCGTAGGAGCGGGTAGCGCTATTGAACACGCCGCCACAGGTGATGAGCGTCAGGCGGCTCTCGGTGGTGGGCTGCAGAACCTCAACGGAAGCAGGATCATCCCAGCGGTAGCGGCGCTTCTCGCTCACCTCGTACACAAATTCCTGCGCGCCGTCGGTGAACACCACCAGACTGCCAGCCTGCAACTGCCGCAGCCGGAAAAACACCGCGCCGTGCGGCCGTCCGGTTATCCGGTCGGTCCAGTCCACATGGCCGCCCATCAGCGCATTGCCCGAGGAGCCAGGCGGGCTGCCGTAGCGGAACCAGCCCACCTCAGCGGGGCCTGCCGGCGCCTCCATCGTGCCGTCCGGCTCGAGTCCGGTGTCGATGATGGCCGCCTCCAGCCCGATATCTTGTGCGATGATTCGCCACGTGCCGGCTTCGATGGGGACTCGCGGGCCATCGAATGCGGGCTCCGGCTCGGGCTCCGGCGCTGCTGCCATCGCCATTTCGGGGTCCACCAGTGGTGGGGTGGTTGCATCAGCCGGCTGCACCGGCTTGGCGGGGTCGGGCGGGCCGGGCGAGTCGGCGGCGCCCAGGCTGCTACATGCCGCGACGCTGGTCAGCAGGAGCGCCCCCAGCAACAGCCGGGCCACCGCCATTAGACGCGCTCCTTGCCGGCGAGCGCGGCAACCACCCGGTCGAGAATGCGGCCGGCTAGCTCCGCCTTGGTCATCCGTGGAAGGTCGTCCACCCCGCCGCCGGCGTCCAGCACGGTCACTTTGTTCAGGTCGCTGCCGAACACCGGTTCGTCGCCCGCCACGTCATTGGCGACGATGAAGTCCAGCCCCTTTGCCGTCAGCTTGGCCCGCGCGTTGTCCAACAGGTCGCGACTCTCAGCCGCAAAGCCCGCCTTCACCGTGAACCCCGATACGGCGCTCAGAATGTCGGGGTTCTTCAACAGGGTGATGGTCAGCGTCGCTTCGGGGCCCTTCTTGATTTTGTCCGGAGCCACCGTCTCCGGGCGGAAGTCGCCGGGTGCCGCAGCCATGATCAAGGCATCGGCGCCTGATGACGCCTGAACGCACGCCAACATCTCGGCAGTGGTGTGCACGCCGCGAACGTCGATGCCCCAGGGCTTGGACAGCGCCGTCGGGCCCGTCACCAGCACCACCCGAGCGCCACGGTCCCGCGCAGCCTCGGCGATCGCGTACCCCATTTTGCCCGACGAGCGGTTGGTGATGACCCGCACCGGATCCAGCGGCTCCTCGGTGGGGCCGGCGCTGACGACCACTGTGCGGCCCTTGAGGTCGCCGCTACGGCCCAGAGCCGTGCTGACCGCGGCAAGAATGGCCTCGGTAGCGGCCAGACGCCCCATGCCGATAAGGCCCGACGCCAGGCGGCCGGGCTCCGGACCTACCAGCAGCGCTCCCCGTTCGGTCAGGGTTCGCAGGTTGGCCTGGGTCGCGGGATGCTCGTACATATGCGCGTCCATCGCCGGGGCCAGCACCAGTGGCGCCTGGGTGGCGAGTGCGGTGCCGGTCAGCGGATCGTCGGCCATACCGGCTGCCAGCTTGGCCATCAGGTCGGCGGTGGCCGGGGCTACCAACAGCGCGTCAGCCGTTTCCGCAAGCGTCACATGCTGAATGCTCAAGTCAGAGCCGGGGTCGAACCAGTTGGTGACCACCGGGCGATGGGTGAGGCTGCGAAAGGTGAGTGGCGTGACGAACTGCTGGGCCGCCGCGGTAAGGATCACACTGACCTGCGCTCCCGCCTGCACCAGCTTGGATGCGACGTCGGCCGCTTTGTACGCCGCAATGCTCCCGGAGACTCCTAGGACAATGTGCTTGCCCTTCAGGCTCACGCCGAGGCTCCCGGTGGTGTGGGGTCGATGTGGCGGTAGCTGACGGTAATCGTCCGGTCTCGGTCACCGCGAAAACGCAGGTACAGGGCTGCCGCCGCGCTAAGGAGCAACAGCACGGTCAGCCCCAAGACGGCTACCAACACGAGCGCAGCCCACAGCACCACGGCAACCGCCGCCACCAGCACCAGGGCCGCGAAAAGCCCCAGCGCTAGGCCGAGCCGCGCCAGCGGGCCGCGCCGCTCCTCCAGCCACATGGCCATGACGGGGGCTACCAGTGCTGCGACGAAGGCGCGCTTCAACCAGGAACGGGCAACCGCCAGCGTACGATCGAAGAAGCTCATGAGTCTTGGTTCATTTCATGGATCAAGCGGAGGCCTTCCAAGGTCAGGTCGGGCTCCAGCACATCGAACACCTCGCCGGCGCGGGCGATGACGGATGCCAAGCCGCCGGTGCCGATAACGCGCGCATCGTCGCCCAGCTCGCTCTTGAAGCGCGCCACCAGTTCCTTCACCAAGCCAACATACCCGAAGATGATACCCGACTGCATGGCGTGCACGGTGTTGCGGCCGATGGCCCCCTTCGGGCTCACCATCTCGATGCGGCGCAGCATGGCGGTGCGGCTGACCAACGCATCGGCCGAGAGCTGCATGCCGGGTGCGATGGCCCCGCCCAGATACTCACCGTCGCGGGTGATCGCGTCGAACACCGACGCTGTACCGCAGTCGGCAATGATGATGGGGCCACCGTACTTATGGTGGCCGGCGACCGCGCCGGCTATGCGGTCGGCTCCCACCGCGCGCGGGTCTTCGTACAGCACCTTCATCCCGGTCTTCACGCCAGCGCCTACCACCAGGGGCGTGATGCCGCAGAAGCGCTGACAGACCTCGATGAAGGTACCCACCAGTGGGGGCACGCTGCTGCAGATTGCCGCTTGCTGCATGTCTTTGGTGGCGAGCCCCGCCATGTTCAACAAGCTTGCCAGCAGCACCCCGTACTCGTCGGGCATCTTCTGCGCGTCGGACTTCAGCCGCCAGCTATGGCGCAGCACGGCAGCGTCGTAGACGCCGAGCTTGACGTTGGTGTTGCCGATATCGATAGCCAGCAGCATGGTTTGTCTATTGTGGCATCCGCGCTCACCTGTCGCAATGTTCGCGACTGACGCGTAAACGGCAGTTTGGCTCTCAGATATCAGAGGCGCCCATTGCCGACGCCCTCAACCGCCCCTATGCTAGCGCCATTACACGCTCCGGAGGACGCTATGGACTTGACGGTACTGCAGGGCAGGGTAGTGGTGATCACCGGCGGCGCCCGCGGGATGGGCGCTGCGTACACCAAAGCGTTCTTGGACGCAGGCTCGAAGGTGGTGTCGACCGACCGCTCTTGGGGCGGCTCCGAGGACTTCAAGACCACCATTGAGATGAGTGGCGGCTTGGCGCTGGAGATGGACATCACAAAAGCTGAGATGGTGGACGCTGCCTATCAGAGCACCATGGTGAAGTTCGGCACGGTAGACGTGCTGATTAACAACGCAGGCATGCGTCAGCGCGACCTCTACCCGCCCCACGGCCGCGTCACCACCCTGGAGACTAGCGACGCAGACTGGGAGCGGATGTTCGCCGTCAACGTGTTCGGCACGCTGAAGGTGATTCGACGGTTCATCCAGCCGATGCTTGCGCAGCAGCGCGGCAGCATCGTCAACGTGTGCAGCAGCGGGCTGGTATCGAACTCGCAAGGGGGCAGCTACGTCGCGCTGCGTCCGCAGACCCGAGAGATGCCGTACATGTCCTCGAAGGCGGCGCTAGCCAACCTGGGCTTTTACCTCGCCGACGAGGTGAAAGCCCAGAACGTGGCCGTCAACATGGTGCTGCCCGGACACACGCGGTCCACTGGATCGGACGAGCAGCAGCGCCTGCGTGAGGCGATGGGCGCCGTGCCGTTGCCGATGGTCCGCCCCGAGCACATGCTGCCGCTGGTGACCTACCTTGCCACCTGCGACGCAGCCACCCTGACCGGCCGGATGTTCGACGTAGTTCAGTGGAACATCGAGCACGGCCTGGGTGGCCGCGAAGCTTGGCTGGCAGGCGAATAGCTAGACTGCGATCTGGTCCGGAGCCTCGGGTATCGCTGCGGGCGCTGCCGGAGCCTCCCCCCATCGGGGTGATGCCCTGATGTTCGAGGAGCAGTGCGCGCAGCGCCCGCTCCTCCGCCCGGTTCAAAATACGCCCGCATTGCAGACACACCAGGTCGTACTCATTCGCCAGGTGTTTCTCTTTGTAGACTGTCCCGTTGCACTTCGGGCAGGCTTTACGCCAAATGGTTCCCTCGCTTAGGCGTGATTCACTTTGTCCCCCACCACTATCGACGGTGGGTTAGGTGGCCTCTCGGCCAAAGGGGTGACCAGCGTACGCCGTTATGAGGAAGTCCTGGCGGAGTAGGTCACACGCGATGACAGTCAGCAATGGTGTCATGCCGACGTAGGAGGCATCTGGCGGCGGGGCGGGTCCGGCCCACCCTGCGCATACCATCGGGTGCACGTTGAGTTGAGGTCGCCGGTCGGTCGGAGAACCCCACCCCACCAGATGCTTCGCGGGCTTAGCATGACAGTTAGCGTAATGTCATGCCGACGCAAGGAGGCATCTGGCGGCGCGGGGGTGAGCACCGGATCAAGAACCAGGATCGATGGCACGCTCTGAGCCAGGCGCCGGTAGTTGTTCTGCTCTAAGCCAACTCGATGAGGATGTCGCCCTTCGCGATGCGTTGGCCCGATACCACCGGCACGTGATGCACCGTGCCGGACCGCGGCGCGCGCACATCGTTGGCCATCTTCATCGCTTCCAGCACCAGCAGGCTCTGACCCTTCTCCACCTGATCCTTCGGCTTCACGTGCACCTGTTTGACTAGGCCGGGCATTGGCGCCTTGATGACCATCTGGCCGGTCACGCCCGTCGCGAGGTCGGTACGGGCCGACCGCACTGCCTGCACCGTGGCGCCGGTCAGCACCTCAGCGTCTACTTGATGGCCATCAACGAACAGCCGCAGTAGCGGCAGCGCGCCGGATGCGAACACCTGCCACGACTTGCCGTCCAGTAACAACGAATACGCGTGTTCGTGCCCGGCTTGCTGCAGGTCGGCCGCCACTGGCTTACCGTCCAGCGTTACGTGCAGCTTACCCGACTGCTCCTGCACGTCGATGTCGTGGGTGATGTCGCCAATGCGAATCAAATAGCGCATGTCAGCGGCCTCCGCCCCGCCAGCCCCCGGTCAATCCACCGGGACGGTAGGCGGCTGCCCAGGAGCTGACCGCAGGCTCGCCGGAGCCACCCACGGCTGGGGCGGTTACCCCCTGTTTGGAGGTGGTGTACGCCAGCAGTGCGGCGGCGATGGCGGCGATGTGCTCGCGTTGCGCCGTGGCTTCGTGCATGTTGCCGATGATTGATTCCGCGAGGTCGGTATTCACCGCACCTGCCAAGAAGGCAGGATTCCGTAGCAGCTCGACGTGGAAGGGCAGGTTGGTTTGGACGCCCATGATCACGTACTCGTCGAGGGCCCGCAGCATGCGGTCGATCGCCTCCTGCCGGGTAGCGCCCCAGGTCAGGACTTTGGCCAGCAGAGAGTCATAGTAGGGAGTGACCTCCATGCCTTCAAACACGCTGGAATCGACCCGGACCCAGGAGCCAGAGGGCTCGGACACAGCGTCGATGGTGCCGAGCGAAGGCACAAACCCGGCGTAGGGGTCCTCGGCCACAATGCGGCACTCCATGGCCCAGCCCCGCAGTTCGATGTCCTCCTGACGGTAGGGCAAGGGTTCGCCCATTGCTACCAGAAGTTGGTCGCGCACCAGGTCGCGGCCGGTCACCAGCTCGGTCACACCGTGCTCCACCTGAATGCGGGTGTTCACCTCGAGGAAGTAGAAGTTGCCGGCGTCGTCCATCACAAACTCAACGGTACCGGCCCCCACGTAGTTGGTGGCTTTGGCGGCCGCGGTTGCCGCTGTGACGATGCGCTCTCGAATCGTCGCGTCGACGGCGGGAGAGGGCGCTTCTTCCAGCAACTTCTGGTGACGGCGCTGAATCGAGCATTCCCGCTCACCCAGACTCACCACGTTGCCGTGGGTGTCGGCCATGATCTGGGCCTCTACGTGGCGCACCGGATTCAGGTACTTCTCCAGGTAGACGTCGCCATCGCCAAAGGCCTGCTGCGCCTCTGATTGCGCCACTGGCACGGCGGCGCTCAGATCGCTAGCGTTGTGCACCACTCGGATGCCGCGCCCGCCGCCGCCCGCCACCGCCTTCACCATCACCGGATAGCCAATGCGCTCGGCTGCCGCCAATGCCTCATCTACGTTCGCAAGGATGGGCGAGCCGGGTACGATGGGCACTCCTGCCGCCTCCATGACTTCGCGGGCGCGCGACTTGTGCCCCAGCAGGTCAATAGTGTCGGCGGCGGGGCCAATGAACGTGAAGCCCGCCTCGGTGACGGCGCGTGCGAAAGCAGCGTTCTCGGACAAAAAGCCGTAGCCGGGGTGGACCGCGTCGGCCTTGGCGTCGCTGGCAACCCGTAGCAGCGCGTCCACTCGCAGGTAGCTTTCGGCCGGCGTGAGGCCGCCGATCGGGTACGCCTCGTCTGCCAGCCGCACGTACTTGGCGGTGCGGTCGGCGTCCGAGAAGACGGCGATAGAGGTGAGGCCAAGATCACGGCAGGCCCGCACCACGCGCAGTGCAATCTCGCCGCGGTTGGCAATGAGGATGCGTTTAAGAGGCATAAATCAAACCGCCGGGCAGAGGCCGGGCGGCGCAGCAATTATACCACAGGCGAAGGCTCGACCGGCACTGCCCATGCTCCAGTGTATGAACTCAGCGTTGATGAGTTGGCCCGGAGACCTGCGGGCTAAAGCCACGCAGCACCACCTTAGTGCACGGATGGGCATGGTCTCGACAGGGGGGTCCTGAGGGACGGCGAATCCCGCCACCGCAGAGGGGATCGCACCGCAGCGTCGGAGGCGTCGTCGCCGGGTGCGTTCGTGCAGTTGTGACGCTCCAGGCCAACCTGGTAGGCTGCCTGCACAGTAGTCCATGCCCAGGAGGAATCGCCATGCTTCGTAGCGAGAACCGTATATTCACCACCCACACCGGAAGTCTGCCGCGTCCGGCCGACTTGGTCGAGTTGATCCGTGCCCGCGAGGCAGGAGAGCCGCTGGACGCCCAGGCGTTTGCGGCGCGCGTGCAGTCGGCTGTCACCGAGGCCGTCGGAAAGCAAGTGGAGTCCGGCATTGATTCGGTGAGCGACGGCGAGTTGGGCAAACCGAGCTTCGCCACCTACGTCACCTACCGTATTACCGGGTTCGACGGCGAGAATCTGGCCCCACGCACCTCGGCCGATGCTGAGGCGTTTCCCGAGTGGGCGAAGACGCTGGTGCCCAACACCATGAAGCGCAAGTTCTGCGTGGGGCCGTTGGCCTACCAGAACAAGGCCGAGCTTGAGGCTGATCTCGCCAACGTTCGGGTGGCTGCGCAGGCCGCCGGTGCGCACGAGGTGTTCATGCCCTCGGCGTCGGTCGGCATCATCGCCGACATCATGGAAAATCAGTTCTATCCCACCGACGAGGCGTACTACCACGCGATCGCCATGGCGATGAAAGTGGAGTACGACGCCATCGCCAAGGCTGGGTTCATCCTCCAGATCGACGCGCCGGACACCGCGATGTGCCGCCACACTCGGTTCCGCCATCGCAGCCTGGAGGACTTTCGGGCGTGGCAGAGCCAGTGCATCGACGCGTTGAACGAGGCGCTGGTGGACGTACCGCGGGAGCAGATCCGGTTCCACACCTGCTGGGGCAACAACGAGAGTCCGCATGTTCACGACGTGCCGTTGAAGGACATCGTAGACCTAGTGCTGCGGGTGAAGGCGGGAGCGTACTCCATCGAGGCCTCGAACCCACGGCATGCGCATGAGTGGCGGTTGTGGGAGGACGTGAAGCTGCCCGAGGGGGCGATTCTGATGCCCGGTGTCATCGATAGCACCACCAACTTTGTGGAGCACCCGGAGCTGGTGGCGGACCGCATCGAGCAGTTCGCCCGCCTGGTGGGACGGGAGAACGTGGTGGCCGGCACCGATTGCGGCTTCGGCACTGCGGCCGGACGCATGACGCCGCACCCCGAGGTTGTGTGGCACAAGCTGCACGCGCTGGCCGAGGGGGCGGAGCTGGCCTCGAAGCGACTGTGGGGGCGGTAGGACCGTTCGCATGGCTCATCGCTGCCTGGGGTGATGCGGCGCCGCCCCGCCCCAGATGCCGCCTGCGTCAGCATGACATCACGTCGCCGGTCATGCTGAGCCCGCGAAGCATCTGGTGGGGTGAGGGTCTTCCTGCTGGCGGTGGAACACCCTGCTGTAGTTGATCTGTGTCCTGTCGGCGGGCGGGCCAACCCCAGCCCCGCCCCAGATGCCTCCTGCGTCGGCATGACATCACGTCGCCGGTCATGCTGAGCCCGCGAAGCATCTGGCGGGGTGGCGGTCTTCCCACTGACGGTGGAACATCCTGCTGTAGTTGATCCGTGCCCTGGGGCGGGCGGGCCGGCCCCCGCCCCACCCCAGATGCCTCCTGCGTCGGCATCACATCGCGCCGATGGTCATGCTGAGCCCGCGAGGCGTCTGAGGCAAGTGCGACGGACTCTTGCTTGCGCTTGGTTAGCGGCCCCAGAGCTTCTTGGTGGCGATGCGGGCGCCCTCGGCCCCGGCGCGGAACTTGGCCCACTGGATCTCGGCGTGGGCCACCCGCTGCAGGCCGCAGTCGGTGCCGCCGATGACGTTTTCGCGGCCCACCAGGTTGGCGTAGCGGATCAGGCGCTGGGCCACCAGCTCAGGGTGCTCCACGAACTCGCGGGAGTTGTGGCCGAGGACGCCAGGCATGATGAACTTACCTGCCGGCAGCTTGTAGTCCTCGAAGGCGACCCACTCCCACTCGTGCATGGGGTTGGCTGCCTCGAAGGAGACGCAGTCGGCGTTGACGGCGAAGATGAGCGGGAAGAGCTTGCTGATCGGCAGGTCTTGGGTGTGCGGGTGGTGGCTGCTGCCCCAGCAAATGTGGAGGCGGACCATCTCGGGCTTGATGTCGCGGATGGAGTGGTTCAGGGCTTCGACCCGCACCGCGGCGTACTTCAGGTACTCGTCCTCGGTCAGCTCGGGGTGGCACTGCCAGCCGTCGGGCAGGTCAGGGTCGTCGAGCTGGATGGCGATACCGGCGTCGGTGATGGTCTTGTACTCCTCGTGCATGGCGTCGGCCACCGCGAACAGGAACTCTTCCTCGGTCTTGTAGTAGTCGTTGCGCAGCCAGTGCTCGATGGTGCCTGGGGCCAACGCCGAGAGGTAGCCCTCGGCCACGTTGCGGCCCTGGAGTGCGGCCTTGAAGTACTCCAAGTCGCGCTGCACTTCCGCCTGCCCCACGTAGGTGATGGGGCCGGTACAGAACACGCCCTGCTGTCCAAGCGCGGCGCCGGCGCCGGGAGCCTCGGGCGTCTTGAAGTAGCCGGGGAAGTACTTCTGCTCGCGGGCGGTGATGGAGTCGCTGGGGAGTTCGCCGGACTTGAGGGCGCGGTACTCGATGCCGCCGAGGCGGCCGCGGGCGTAGCTCTGCCAGCTGCGCTTGGTGTACTCACCGTCGTTCACCACGTCGACGCCGTTGTCCTCTTGCAGCTTGACGACTTCAGCCACGGCGCTCTTGATGCGGGCGGCGAGGGCTGCGTCGAAAGGCTCGCCATCTTTGCGGGCGGCCATCAGCGTCTTCAGGTCATCGGGCCGGTGCAGACTGCCGGCGTGGCTCATGATAATGCGGTCGGTGCTTCGCTTCATGGGTCGTCCTTTCGGGATGTCTGGCGGGTTTGCGCTTGGGGCGCGAGAGTCCCCAGAGTAGTCCTAATGGGGGGCGGTCGCAAGGCAATCTCGCGGGGGCGTCTGTTCGGTTGTGCGTCAGCTGCGGCCTTCAGAGTGG
Organism: Dehalococcoidia bacterium; assembly: GCA_009692935.1. Taxonomy (GTDB): domain Bacteria; phylum Chloroflexota; class Dehalococcoidia; order SHYD01; family SHYD01; genus SHYE01. Next base: position 32,527 of record SHYE01000002.1, read on the forward strand.
CGTTGATTATCCCACCCGCCCACCCTCGTAAACTCTTGGAACGAGGGCACATCCCTCGTGCTCCCTGCCTGCGGGGACTCGCTGTCCCTTCCGGGCTCCCCTGCCGACTAGGGGACGGTTGGTTAGCTTCGCCGGCGGCGTCTGCCAGGCTCCTCGTCGTCTGCCTTCCCCCGAGATCGGCTTGTGGGCGTGAAAGGGAGCGCCCGGAGGCGCTCCCTTGGGACCGCGGACGGTGAGGCCTAGTGGCCGTTGGACCAGTGGCCGACGGCGCAGCCGCAGCCGGTGCCAGCCGGGGTGCGATAGCCGGCCTCGTAGGTGATGGTCTCCATTTTGGTGTCGCCCATGGCACCCTGGACGGCGACCCAGTTCAGGATCTCGGTGGTGGCGGACTGCAGGCGATGGCGGGGCAGCGAGGTCAAGATCTCGCCGTTGGCCGTCTCCAAGCCCTTGAGGGTCTGGCGATCGAGCTCCTCGTCGACGACGAAGTGGCTGAGGCCGCCGGTGCAGCCGAAGGCTACGCGCACGCCCTCGTCCTTCCAGGCATCAACGGCTTTGCGTACGGCGCGACCGAGGTTATAAGCACGGCGGGGGCTGATCCAGTTGGGGGGATAGCAGGTGTTGATGGTAATGGGGATGACGGGCACCGTCTTGCCGTGGAACCAGCGGGCCATGCCGAAGCCGAAGGCGTGCTGGATGCCGAACGGACGGGGCTCGGTGGAGCGCTCCATATCGAGGTACCAGGTGGCGGGGCCGATTTTGCCGCCGAACTCGGGCCGCAGGTAGCGCGACTGGGCGATGTCGAAGTCGTCCTCCATCAAGGACTCCAGAACGTGCAGGCCGAGCGCTGAGTCGACGGGCCAGTCCTTCTCCACAGTGCCGTAGGCCCTGGAGGAGACCTTCTGGGCCTCGGTCATTTTGTCGGTAATGGGGCGGGGCAGCATCTTGATGGTGTCGCCCCAGTAAAGGTTGATACTGGGCATGTTGTCTTCGAAGAAGAACTCGCTCTGGTCGTCGCCGAACATGATCATGACGTCGATATCGGTCTGGCCGAAGCGGGTGTCGAGTTCGTCGAGGCCCTTCTGGATGTGGTCGACGCGGCCGTCGAAGACTTCGCGGTTGATCATCTTGGCGATCTTGGGGTCGGCACCGGCAAGCAGTTCGTCATAGGTGACCCGTTTTCCCTCGGGCATTTTGACCAGTTCGCGGTTGCGAAGGTCATTCTTGGCGTGCATTTCCCAGAGTTCGCCGGTGAGACTCATCAGGGGGCTGTGGGACGATGCGAAACCACCGACTACCTTTGCCATGGTTCTAGCTCCTAGTGGAACGGGATTTGGCTGCATGTTTGCTCAACAGGTGAAGGATGTCAAGTTTTGGGTGGCTGGCCGAGTTCGTCAGATGGAAATGCGTGTCACATACCCGCGGCATTGAGGGCAAGATGGGTTGGTTGGCGGCGGTTTGAGCTGGCGGGGCGTGGACGCCGGGCCGGGGGCGGGAGCTGCGCGCTGGCCACCATAGACGCGCTCCGGTCGGCCGCCCTCGCCCTCGGAGGGAGAGGGATCAAGGGAGAGGGTGACGCGCACCGCTCACCCGCTGGCACGATACGGGTAAGACACGGACGAGCGGGTCATGCTGGCCTCGGCGCGTCGTCAGGTAAGGGTTGCGCTGCACTTTCTCTATAGTCTCTCCCTCGGAGGGCGAGATGCTTAGGGTGGCGGCGGTTTGGGGTGGCGGGGCGTCGAGGCCGGTCGAGGCGTTGGCGGCTTCGGCTGGCGGTTGGCTTCGTGTTAGGCGTGGGCGCGCCTGCTACGGCTCCACCCTCAGCCGTCCGCCCTCGTACACCAGCGACTGGCCCGAACGTACCGTAAGGCGAGCGGCCCACGTCTCGCCCGGCAGGTATTCGGCTTGGGCGGGCAAGGCCAAGGCCAGCGCAAACACGCTGGGGTCGGTCAGCACCACCGTGGTGACGCCGGCAGGGACGGGGAAGACCTGGCGGGTGGGTGTCTTCGTATCGAGCCACACCGAGTTGGTGTACTCGGGCAAGTAGTGCTTCAGTTGCTTGAAGCTGTCGTAGGTGACCACCAGCACCGACTCGGGAGGCAGCGTGCGCAAGTAGATGATGCGAGCCGCCACCGATCGGTCGTTCTGCCGCACCCCCCAGAGCGTCAGCGGCCTCTCGTACAGAAAGAACAGCATGGTGTTGGCCAGCAGCGCCAGCGCCATGCCTGAGGCCAGCACCGTCTGCATGACCTCCGACGGCTTGGACCCGGCCACCGCTCGCCAACCGGAGACCCCAGCCAGCAGCAGCGCCGGCAGAATGCCGAACACATAGCCAGGGTCGCCGATGTGTACCAACAGGTAGAACAGCCCCATCGGCGCGACCCAGACCGCCAGCATCAGGTAGCTCGGCCATTCGCTGCGGTGCGGCCGGCGCCAGGCCAGCACGAGCACTCCGGCCACCAGCACCACAGAGGCGTACAACGCATACCCTAGATAGAGCGCGGTGTCGGTGACGTTGATCAGCAGGCCGGTCAGGCCGGTCGACGTGGGCGCGTAGCGGGCCACAACGTCGGTACTGGCGTAGGCGGTGAACACGGTCAGGTACTCGGCCGGCCCACCGGACAACATCATGGCTGGAACCAGCCAGAGCGCGATGCCGCCCACGGCGACCACGCCGGCGGGGATTAGGCGACCGATTGGCTGGCCCCAAGCGCCGCACAGCAGCAGCGGCAGCAGGAAGACCGCCAGGTCGGGCCGAAAACCCGCTCCCAGTCCATACACCGCCGCTGCCGCCACCAGACGGTTCCGTCCCTCGAATCGTATTCGGTATACCTGCAGTGCCAGTAGCGTGCTGACCGCAGCCAGCGCCGGATACGCCAACGCGATGCCACCGTAGCTCCAGAAGGTGACGCTGCATAGCAGTGCCAAGGTCGCCGCAACGGCAGGCCACACGCCGAGCCAGGCGCGCCCCAGCAGGTAGACCGCGGCGACCGCTACGCACTCCAGCAGCACGCTGACCAAGACCAGCGACGCGTTGGGTTCGTGCACCGCTTGGTTGAACAGCCAGGCCAGACCGACGTACAGCGGGTATCCCGGTGGGTGCGGTCGATGGAGACGTACGTCATAGTGCTGCAGCGCTAACGCGAAGTTGGCGGCGTCCCAGTTGAATAGGTAGGCGCTGCGGAACGGCAGGCGCGTCAACACTACCAGTCCCACAAACAGGAATGCCAGATTCATGCCGGCCTGGTGGTCAGTGGGCTTTGAGGGAAGTGGACGTGCTCAGGGGCGAATGCCACGAAGCCTAGACGCCCACGGGTTCGGCGGCGCGGTGTTTGGCAGGCGTGCGCGGCACCGGATGGACCTGCACCCGTGGCAGCAGCCTCACCACATCGGCGGGCCGGCACGGTTGGGTACCCACGGTGAGGGCGGCGGCAGCCCCGGCCGCCGAACCCAGCCGCAACGCCTCTTCAGGCGAACCGCCGTGACTGAGTACCTGCACCATGCCCGCTACCATCGCGTCGCCGGTGCCCACGGTGTTCGAAGCCGCGAGAGCTGGGGGATAGGCTCGCCAGGCACCCTGACTGGTGACCATGATCGCGCCGCGAGCCCCCTGCGAGAGCACCACGATCTCGACGCCAAGCGCATGAATGCGGTCAGCGGCGTCCAGCATGGGGTCCTTGCTCTTCGGCAGGTGGCCGAGCAGCCGCTCCACCTCGGCTTGGTTTGGCTTCACCATGTACGGCCTAGCGCCAATGGCCGATCGGAAGGGAGGGCCCTCAGTGTCGAGGACGCAGCGCACGCCCATCTCGTTGGCCATCTGAATAATGCCGCCGTACACGTCGGTCGAAAGCCCCGGCGGAACCGAGCCGCCAATCACCAGCCAATCGCCGGCACTCAGATGCTTGTGCAGGCGACGGGTTAGATTCGCCATATGGTGAGGGTCGGTGTGCGGCCCCGGCTCGTTCAGGGTGGTCGTGGTGTTGTGCTTCTGGTCGATGATGGTGATATTGGTGCGGGTTTTCCCGGGTATACGCATGAAGTCGGTATAGATGCCCCGTTCCTTCAGCGCCGCCTCCACAAAGCGGCCGCGAGTGCCGGCGGCAAAACCCAAAGCGACGCTTTCGCACCCCAACTCTTGCAACGCTCGGGAAACGTTAATGCCCTTGCCGCCCGGATCGGTGCGGCTCTCCATGATCCGGTTGGCATCGCCGGGGAGAAACTCCTCGAGCAGCACCATCTGGTCAATCGCGGGGTTGAGAGTCAGCGTGTGGATCATAGTGTGTGGGCGTGCTCCAGCGTTCCCATTCTATGGCTGTGAAAGCCGCAACACAATGTCGCCCTGTTAAGGCTGGGGCAGTTGGGGGCGAGGCCGGGTGTCACACCGGGGGTGGGCGAGGAGGGACCGGCGCGATCGGCGATGGTGGAGCGCGGTTGGCGGGCCTAGGTTCACGGCGTGCGGCAGGCTGGGGCGACTTGCCGGCGTCAGTCGATGCGCTGCACGATGTCGTGCCGGGGTTGCCAGGCGACTCGCTTCGGGCTCATCACATCCTCCAGACCACTACGGGGCCTTGTGGCGTTGATACCAACCAAACCAGCGTACTCCTTCGCCCTAGGGTCGGCAAACCTACCCTAGGCCTACGAGACCCTGACGCCGAGGTTACTTGCCACCCCGCGCCCCTTCCCCTCCCATCCCCCCTCGGCTAGAATGGCGGCACTATGCCAAACGCCAATCTCTCCCGCACCGTCGCCATCGTCGGGGCCGCCGAGTCCGATGAACTCGGCGTGGTGCCCCACAAGTCCGCTCTCCAGCATCACGCCGAGGCCGCCCACAACGCGCTGGCCGACGCCGGCCTCAGCGTCAAAGACGTCGACGGCCTGTTCACCGCCGGGTTCAGCACGCTGATCACCGCCGAGTACATGGGCATCACCCCCCGGTTCAGCGACAGCACGTCGGTGGGCGGCAGCAGCTTTGTGGTGGAAATTGCCCACGCCCTGGCGGCCATCAACGCCGGCATGTGCGAGGTGGCGGTCATCACCCACGGGCAGACCGGGCGCAGCGGGCGGGCCAGCGGCAACAGCAGCGGCCTGTACGACCCCAACTTCCCCAACATGCAGTACGAGCAGCCCTACGGCATCATGGGCCCGCCCATCAACTACAGCATGGCCTGCACCCGCTACATGCATCAGTACGGCGAGGAACGCACCCGCCAGGCTCTGGCCGAGATTGCGGTAAGCACCCGCAAGTGGGCGCAGATGAACCCCAAGGCGCAAATGCGTGAGCCGATGAGCTTCGACGACTACCACGCCTCGCGCTGGATCTCGTGGCCATTCCACCTGTTCGACTGCTGTTTGGTGACCGACGCCGGCGCGGCGGTGGTGCTGACCACGGCGGCCCGCGCCCGCGACCTGCCGAAGAAGCCGGTGTGGGTGCTGGGCGCCGCCGAGTATCACGACCACTTCATGATGAGCCAGATGCCCGACCTGACCCGCACGCCGGCGTACGTGAGCGGTCCGCTGGCGCTGCAGATGGCGGGCGTGACCCACAATGACATCGACCTGGCGATGATCTACGACAGCTTCACCTACACGGTGCTGGCCACGCTGGAGAGCCTCGGCTACTGCAAGCCTGGCGAGGGACCCGACTTCGTGGCGAACCAGCGCACGGCGCCCGGCGGCGACTTCGCCCTCAACACCAGCGGCGGCGGCCTTAGCTACACGCACCCAGGTATGTACGGCATCTTCCTGCTGGTGGAGGCGGTGCGGCAGCTCCGCGGCGAGTGCGGTGAGCGCCAGCTCAAGGACCCGAAGCTGTCGCTGGTGAACGGCACCGGCGGCCAACTGTCGTCGACGGGGACGACGGTGCTGGCGGTGGATTAGGGGGACCCTCACCCCAACCCTCTCCCAGAGGGAGAGGGGACCGGAGGGCGGTGCAACCGGGAACGCGAGGTTTGGGGCGGGTGTTCTACCCTCCCCTAGCCCCTCCCTGCAAGGGAGGGGAATTGGTTCGGTTCCTCCCCCTTGCAGGGGGAGGTTAGCTGGGGGTTGAAGTCCCTGCCGACAGTCAGCGACTAAGAAAGGACACACGAACATGGCCGAGTACACCAAGTCGCTGCCGATACCGCAGCCCGAGTCTGACTTCTATTGGGAGAAGGCGAAGGCGCACGAGCTGTGGCTGACCCACTGCGACGACTGCGATAGCACCTACTTCTATCCACGGCCCATCTGCCCGGGCTGCTTCAGCCGGAACACTAAGCCGATGCAGTCCAGCGGCAAGGGCACCATCTACACCTATGCGATTGTGCACCGCGCGCCGCTGCCGGGCTGGCGCGACGACGTGCCGTACATTGTGGCGCAGGTGGAGCTGGAGGGCGGCGCTCGCATACCCACCAACATTGTGGGTGTGGAGCCCGACCCGGCCAACCTGAAGGTGGGGATGGCGGTGGAGGTGGTGTTCGACGACGTGACGGAGAAGATCACGCTGCCGAAGTTCAAGCTGGCGGGCTAGCCGGGCTTGAACCATGAGGGTTCCGTGAAGGCCGCGGTATAATGCTTGCGGTAACAGGAGTCGGCGTGTAGGCTGGTGCGAGGCGACGCCTTTCGTCCATTGAGCAAGTGATGAATGCCCTTACGGTGGTCGTGTTTGTGGTGGTGCTAGCCCTGGGCTTGGCGATTGCCGCCGCCCCGGCAGTGCTGCGCGCGTTCACGTAACCAGCGGGAAAAAATGGGGCGGTAGACGGTGAGCAGCAGACTCATGCTCTGGCCGATAGCCCTTATTGCCGCCTGGCTGGCCCTGTCGGCGGTGACGACAGCACACGCCGCCGGCGCAGGGTAGTTCCGTGCCGGCGTGGCTCGCGCTGCGGCAGCGGCGGCGGGCGAGGCCTGCCACACTATCATTCCCGCATTGCCCCAGGAGTTCGAGCGTATCGCGACGTTTCGTGGCTATGGGGTGCGCAGCGCAGAACTCTGCTTCGCCTGGGAGGGCGGGCAGGTCACCGGTCGGTTCGACCTCGCAGCCACTTGGTCCAACGATGACTGCAACCTGCGCGGCTCTGGCCAGAGCACCCTGGCGGGAACTTTCAGCCCAAAGCAGGTGGACGACCGTATCGTCGGCGGCGCGCTGAAGGGCAGCGCTAGCTCCGGACGGGTTGATATCACCATCAACGGCCGCTGCGACGATGACAAGAGTAAAATCACCAACGAGTCGCAGAACCTCAACACCGCCGGCGCGACCTGGGAAGGCAGCGTCGACAATGGCATCCTGTTCGTCACC
>SHYE01000104.1 GCA_009692935.1 Dehalococcoidia bacterium
CGCGTGTTGGCGGGAGTCATTGACCTCCCAACGGCAGCACATCTGGTCCACCTCTCCGGACGGCAGCTGCGTCGGGTTCTCGCCGCCTACCATGCCGAAGAAGTCAGCAGTCTTGCGCACGGCAATCGGGGACGGCCGCCCGCACATAAGGGAGCAGAGCCACTCCGACAACGAGTGCTCACGCTGGCCGCAACGGTCTATGCCGGCTGTAACGATACCCCGCTCGCTGAGTTCCTGGCCGAACGCGAAGGGATCGTCCTTGACCGCAGCACCGTGCAGCGCTGGCGGAGGGCCGCAGGTCAGCCTAGCCCTCAACGGCGTACTACGCCGCAACACCGCACCCGCCGGGAACGTATGGCTCAGGAAGGGCTGTTGCTGCAGTGACCGGAACTGCGCTCGTCCCTACACTGCAGAGTTCTGACATGCTTAGACAGGCCGACCTGGATGCACCTTGCACAGGAGTTCCCATCATCATCCCAACCCCGATCGCTCGAAGAATCGCAGGATGTGGTGGCTGATGAACGCCACCTCGCGGCTGCTGGCGCCATGGCCGGCGTAGCTGGGAATCTCCACGTAAGTGGGATTGGGCAGCAGGTCGGCCAGCAGGCGGCTGTTGCGGGCTGGCACCAACAGGTCGGTGGTGCAGGGCATCACCAGCACTGGCATGTGGGCCCGCCGCAGGGCGCCCACCAGGTTGCCGCCAAAGGGGGCAGACACGTCGTGGGTGTTGCAGGCGTCCTCCTGGCATAGCGTATCCCAGGGGTCGCTCAGCAGCGCCCGCTCGGCGCTCTCGGCCAGCGCGTAGTCCAGCGTCTCCGGCGTGTACTGTAGGTACCACTCCTCGCCGAAAATCCAGGGGAACCACGCCTTACCCGCCGCCCGTAGGCCGTCGACGGGCGACTCGGTGTACTCGCCGTCGTTCCAGCGGCGGTCGGTGGCGATGGCGGCCTTGATGGCGGCGCCGATGGCGGCCTGGTGCGCCGTGCGCTGCGCCGAACCGATGATGCAGACTGCGCTCCGCACGAAAGCTGGGTAGGTCACGGCCCACTCGATGGCCTGGTAGCCACCCATCGATGGTCCGGCCACGGAGCGCACGCCGGTCAGCCCCAGGCCCTTGGTCAGCAGCAGGCACTGACTGCGCACCATGTCGCGGATGCTGATGCGGGGGAAGCGCTTGCCTAACCCGGTGGATGACGGGCGCGTGGAAAGCCCCGCGCTGATAGCGTCGACGGCGACGATGAAGTGGCGATCAGGGTCGAAGGGACGGCCGGGGCCCATGTACGCGCCCATGCGCAGCCGATCGCCGCCGCTGCCGTGGGTCAACAACACCGTGTTCGAGCCGAACTGATTGGGTTTACCCCAGGTCTCGTAGCAGATCTGCAGCTTGGGGATCACCTCCCCGCTCTCGGTGCGAAAATCGCCGGCGTCGAAGAGCTGTGGGCCATCGATGGAGGGCGGCGGCGCCTCGCGCTCGGGGTTTACCGGCGGCAGGTCGTTCACCCGCTCGCCGCGCGTCAGCCGCGCGGTCAGCGAGCCGATGGGAAACTTCACGGTCGGTTCAGGCATCTCATCCCCTGGGCGCCCACATGATGATGGCGACACCTACCAATGCTACCGCGCCCCCGGCCAGATCCCAGACATCGGGCTGCCAGCCATCGACGACGCGGCCCCAGAGGAGGGCCAGCACAATGAACACGCCCCCGTACGCCGCGTACACGCGACCGAAGGCCGGCTCGTTCTGGAGTGTGGGGATGACGCCGTACAGCACCAGCACGGCGGCCCCAGCGGCGCCCAGCAGGACGCTGCGGCCCTCCCGCAGCCACTGCCAAACCAGCCAGCCGCCGCCGATCTCGCACAGTCCGGCGACTACGAACAGTAGTGCTGTGCGAGCTATGTCCATGCGGACTCCCTTCGACTCACGTCTCCCGCAGTTGTAGCGGAGCCATTGCGGAACGTCAACCAGCGCGAAGGATTCCGCTCGATCGCGGATCGGTGTCGATAGTAGACGAAGAGCTTACGGCGTTAGCCGGCCTTGTGAGGGCATCGGCCGGAGCGTAAGATCGGTGAGTGAGCCGCCGGCTAAGGCCGTATCGAGCTCGGAGGAGGGCGATATGCGGGTTGCCATCGGTTCCGACCACGCGGGCTACGACTTGAAGGCGGAACTCAGCGAGCGTATGACGAAGGCGGGCTACCAGGTCGTCGACGTCGGCACCCATTCCACTGCCGCGGTGGACTACCCCGACTTCGCGTTCAAGGTGGGCCTAGCGGTCATCCAAGGCCGTGCCGAGCGCGGCATCATGTTGGGCGGGTCCGGGCAAGGCGAGCAGATCGCCCCGAACAAGCTTCCGGGCATTCGCGCCACGCTGTGTCACGAGACCTACACCGCTCGCATGAGCCGTGAGCACAACGATGCGAACGTGCTCGCCATGGGCGCCCGGGTGGTCGGTATCGAGCTAGCCTGGGACATCGTCCGCACCTGGCTCGACACACCCTTCAGCGGCGATGAGCGCCACAAACAGCGGCTGGCCAAAGTGGCAGCGTTCGACCGCAAAGGCCGCTTCCCGCTGTTCGAGTTGGCGCAAGTGAGCCAGAGCATTTGGTACGACAACATCCACCGCGGCATGCTGCAGAACGGCGAGTTCCGCGCCTTGGTGAAGCAGGGTGTGCTGGGCGTAACCTCTAACCCCTCGATTTTCGAGAAGGCCATCGGGGGAGGCGGGCCGTATGACGCCGACCTGCGGGCATTCTCGGCCGCGGGGCTGAACGCCGAGCAAGTTGGCGAGAGGCTGATGATTGCGGACATTCAGGCTGCCTGTGACCAGCTTGCCCCGGTGTATGACCTCACTGAAGGTCGCGATGGCTTCGTGTCGCTCGAACTGCCGCCGGCCCTTTCCTACGATGCCCCAGGCTCGGTGGCGAAAGCCAAGGAGTTGTGGGCCGCGGTTGACCGCCGCAACGTTATGATCAAAGTGCCGGGCACCCCTGAAGGCACTCGGGCCTTCGAGGAGTTGACGGCCGCGGGCATCAACGTGAACGTCACGCTGCTGTTTGCCGTGAGCGTTTACGAAGCCGTGGCCAACGCCTACGTGCGGGGCCTCGAGCGTCGCGCCGCGGCCGGTGGCTCGCTCGATATCGCATCGGTTGCCAGCTTTTTCGTCAGCCGGATCGATACGCTGGCCGACAGCCTGCTGGAGGAGCGGCTGAAGTCGGAGACCGCTGCCTCCAAACGGGACCTTCTGACCGCGGCCTTGGGCAAGGTGGCGATCGCGAATGCCAAGGTTGCCTATGCCCGAGGCGGCGGTATCTTCAGCGGCCCAGATTGGGCGGCGCTGGTGGCCAAGGGGGCTCGGCCGCAGCGTTTGCTTTGGGCCAGCACCGGCGCCAAGAATCCCGCTTACCGCGATGTGGTCTACGTGGAGGAGCTGATTGGCCCCGATACGGTGAACACACTGCCAGACGCTACGCTGCAGGCGTACCTCGACCATGGGTTTGCCCGCCCCAGCCTACAGGAAGGCGTTGCTGAGGCCGAGGCGGTCATCGCCGGACTCGGCGCACTGGGGCTAGACTACGACGCTCTCACCGGCAAGCTGCTGGCCGACGGCGTGAAACTGTTCGCCGACGCCTACGACGGCATGGTGAAGAGCATCGCCGCCCGTCAGCAAGCCTTGCAGCCCGCGGCCACCAGGGGTTAGGCGATGCCCACCCTAACCGCCATCCTCGGCGCCCTCAAGCCGGCGGTGGATGCTGCACTGGCCAAACTTGATGAACAGAGCGCCGTTGGCCGGGTTTGGCAGGGGGATCCGGCGCTGTGGAAGCCGGGAGACGCCGAGGCAGCCGCGAGCATTACCAACCGCCTGGGATGGCTGCACAGTCCGGCCTGGGGTGCCGAGCGTATTCCAGAGCTGACGGGATTCGCCGACGAAGTGCGCGCGGCTGGGTATACCGACGCGGTACTGCTGGGCATGGGTGGCAGCAGCCTGGCGCCAGAGGTCATCCGGCAGACCCTGGGGGTAGCCCCCGGGTACCTGCAGCTCCACATGCTCGACACCACGGATCCGGCGAGCATTCTGGCCGTGGAGCGGAAGGTCGACCTCAACTGCACACTCTTCCTGGTCTCCAGCAAGTCCGGCACCGCCATCGAAACGTCGTCGCTGTTCCGCTACTTTTGGCAGCAGGTAGGCGCCGTTAGCCAGCACCCCGGCGAACACTTCGTCGCTATCACCGACGCTGGTACCGCGGCCGAACAGCAGGCCAAAGAGCGTGGCTTCCGGCGCTGCTTCGTCAACCCCGGCGATATTGGTGGCCGGTACTCGGCGCTGTCGTATTTCGGCCTCGTACCGGCTGCGCTTCTCGGGGCAGACCTGACTGCATTTCTCGGCCACGCGCGCGACATGGCGGCAGCCTGCGAACGAGCGATGGCGGCCGAGGACAACCCCGGCCGATGGCTGGGCGCGATTCTGGCCACTGCGCAGCAGGCCGGACGCAACAAGCTCACCCTCGTCTGCTCGCCCGCGCTTGCCAGCTTTGGCTATTGGGCCGAGCAGTTGATTGCTGAGAGCACGGGCAAGGAGGGAACCGGCATTCTGCCGGTGGAGGGCGAACTGCTGGGGGAACCCCGAGTCTATGGGGCAGACCGCGTCTTCGCCTATCTGGGCCTGACGAGCGAGCGTGATGAAGCCATTGAGGCGCAGCTGGCAGCGCTCGGAACAATGGGCCACCCGGCGGTGTTCATCACGCTCGAGAGCACCGCCGCGTTGGGTGCCGAGTTCTACCGCTGGGAGTTCGCGACCGCCATCGCAGCAGTCGCCCTGGGCATCAACCCCTTCGACGAGCCGAACGTGCAGGAGAGCAAGGACGCTACCAACGCCGTGCTGAAGGCGCTGCCCGTCAGCGCTTCGGTGACGGCATTGCCTGAACCTGTGGTCACGTCGTCCGAAGATGGCATCGCTGCGGCCGGGATGCCTGGGAATGCCCCCTTGGCGGCGCTGGTAGCCTTCCTCAATCAGGTCCACGCCGGCGACTACCTCGCCATTACCGCCTACCTGCCCAACGACGAGCCGGCCAATGCGAGCCTCGCCCGGCTGCGGCTGGCGCTACGCAACATCATGCATAAGGCCACCACCGTGGGCTTCGGCCCGCGCTTTCTGCATTCCACCGGCCAGTTCCACAAGGGCGGGCCGGCCTCTGGCGTGTTTATCCAGATCACTTGCGACGATCCTGAGGACATGCCGGTACCCGAAGCTCCCTACAGCTTTGGCTTGCTCAAGCGGGCCCAGGCGCTTGGTGACTGGCAAGCCCTCAAGGCCCACGACCGCCGTGCCCTCCGTCTCCACCTGCAGGGTGACGCCACGCAGCGCTTGGCAGCTCTCGACCGGCTAACTGCGGCGCTGGTGGCCGCCCGAAGCGGGCACTGACACCGTTGCCACTTCCCTGAACCACCTTTAGGTGCATCACACCTCGAGTTGCCTTAACGCCAGCTAATTGGTGCTTGGGGATGCTGGAGGATCGGTCGGTGGCCGCGCCAGCACGACAGTCGCGGACGCCAGCGCCCAGCAGACAACCGCGATCCAGAACGGCGTGACGTACGAACCCGTGGCGTCGTACATACCGGCGAACAGCAGCGGGCTGAAGGCGCTGGCGAAGGTGACGAAGGGGCGCACGATACCGTTGATGGCGCCCAGGTGGCCGCGGCCGAAGTAGTTGGCCACAATCAGCGGCCGCATCACGAAGAAGCCACCTATCGCCAGACCGTGGGCAAAGCCCGCCAACAGCAGGCCGGGTAGCCCCTGTACCGCGAGAAAGCCGGCGATACTGAGCGCAGTGACCGCCGCCTGCAACGCCATAACATTCCGGACGGGGTAGCGGTCGCACAACGCCCCCCAAAACACGCGCGTACTGATGGAACCAACGCCGTAGGCCGCAGTGGCCATGCCGCCCTCCGCCGTGCTAAACCCGATGTCCTGGAAATAGGGGACCAGACTGCCGAACATCCCGCTGAGCGTCAGCATCGCCAGGCTGAAGGACCCGGTGAGCAACCAGAACGACGGTGTGCGCACCGCCTCGGCCCTGGTGTAGTTGTGTGCCGCAGCCAGCGCCGCAATGCGACGAGGCGCCGCCCCCTCCACTGGCGCGGCGTCGCCATCGGGCAGCAAGCCAAGGTCTTCCGGCCGGGTTCGTACCGTCGCTGACAACGGACCCAGAATCACCAATGTCAGCAACCCCAACGCCAGCCAGGCATCGCGCCAACCCAGGCCTTCTAGCAGCGAGGTCACCAACAGCGGGAAGATCAGTGGCCCCATCGCCGTTCCGATGGAGGCGATGCCCAGTGCCCGGCCGCGGGTGCGAATGAACCACTTGGGCAGTACGGCGGTCATCAGCATCTCGCTGCTGCCAAACGAAGCCAATGCGCCTATGCCCCCAAAGATGACATAAAACCACGCCAGGTCGCCTGCCCACTTCTGCGCCACCACCGCCATAACCATCGTGAGCGTCGTGATGATGGCCAGCAGGCGGGGGCCGTTGCGGCTGTCCTGCATGGGCCCGATGACCGGCGCGAACACACCCGATATCAGCGACCGTGCGGTCAGTGCACCGTACATCGCCGACCGGGTCCACCCCAGTTCGGCGGTCATGGGCCGCACAAACACGCTGAACCCCCACACGCCGGTGCCCGAGGAGAACGCGCCGTCCAGTATGGTCACCAGCACCAGCAGCCAGCCATAGAACGGCCGCTTCCGCCCCGGCCTGCCCTGGGCAGGTGTCTCACTCATACGTGGTGTACGCCGCGCGATCGGCCAACGCTGCAACGCGCGGGGTTCGCCGGCTTGAGCGGCATGCTTACCCGGCCACCCGGGCGCGATTGGTGGCGTCCTGCAGTTGCAGCAGGATGCACAAAGTGGCCGCGATCGGCGTCGGTACCTTGTGCACCTGTCCCAAACGCACCACCGCACCGATCATCTCGTCGACCTCCAGCATTTTGCGGGCTTCGGCGTCCTGCTGCAGCGATGGCATTTGCCCCGCGCCGCGCGCGGGCCCGGCCGACCCACCCCTGGCTGCCGCAAGCACCCCCTCCACCAGACTGTCGTCAAGCTGTGCACCCTCGGCCCGGCCGACTGCCACGTACTCCCGCATCAGGTCGCCGAACAAGTCCAGCGCGCCCTCCACCTGGGGGAGGAAGCCGACACTGCTCCGCGACAGCGCGAGCATAACGCTGCGCGGTGCGACGTAGACCAACTTTTGCCACAGGAAGGTCAGCACGTCGGAGCGCAACTCCACCGGGATGCTCGATTCCTGGAACGCTGCTTGGATCGCGGTGATTCGGTCGCTCATCGAGCCGTCCATCTCCCCCAGGGTGATCTTGGCAGGCGCCGCGGGCCCGTACACCACCCCAGGCTCCACCATCCCGCATCCAATGGCGACGGTTGCGGGCAGCACGCACTGGGCGCCGAACGCCTTCGCCAAATCGTGGGGTGCGGAAACGCCGTTCTGAATGGTCATGACCGGGCAGTGTGCCGTCACCAGCGGGCGGATCGCTGCCATGGCGTCTGCGTTGCTGTACGCCTTGGTGGCCAGAAACACCAGGTCTGCGGGCCCTGCTGCGCTAGCGTCGGCGATAGCCCGCACCGCCACCGTTTCGTCGCCCGTGGGGAATCGTAGCGTGAGCCCCCTCGTTTGTAGCGCCTGCAGGTGTGCCCCGCGGGCGACCAGCGTGACCTCATGCCCACCCTTCTGCAGGGATGCCCCGAAGTACGCGCCCAGGGCACCGGCGCCCATCACGACAATCTTCACGATTCAACCCCTTGGCTTTGATGATGACGGTACGCATGATGGTAGGCGCTGGCGAGCCTGGTGACTAGTGATCGGCCACGGGTTATATGGGTGATACGCGCTGGGGTGGTGCGCGTTATCTCCAGTATGAAACGCTTCATGGTGACCCTCCTAGGAGAAGAACGTACGGCGCTCCGCAAGCTCCTCAGAGGAGGGAGCGCTGCCGCACGAGGCTGATGCACGCCCAGGTTCT
>SHYE01000105.1 GCA_009692935.1 Dehalococcoidia bacterium
AGGGCGATGAAGACGAATGTCGGGACTGTGACCAGGGCGGTCTCCCACGCCCACGAACGGCGGAGGTTCACCTGCGATGTGCTTTACGCTGCCTATCGCCCACCGGACTAGTGCTTACCGGTGTTCTGCATGTACGAAGCAGCCATCAGTAGGCCCCCCACCAGAGCTACGCCAGCGAACATGAAGAACGGCCCGAAGTCCGGCTTCATTTCCACCGCCACGCGGTCGAAGCCCCAAGCCGGCCCAGAAACGCGCTCGAGCGAGATGGTGTGCTCGCCCGGCCGCAGGCCCTTGACCAGCGGCGCCAAGACGAACTCGCCGCCACCAGCCGGGATGTCCACCGCGCTCTGCGCGCCGTCAACCCTGACGAGTAGGCGAACCGGTTCAGCCGGTGGCGGCATAATCAGGCCGATCCCGGTCCCGTTGAACCTGATGCTTAGGGTCGCGCCGTCTCCTGTCGTCTGCAGCACTCGCCCGCCCGAAGCGCCGGGCTTGTTCGCCAGTTGCCAGGGGCCTCGGGCGTCGACAGGCGTGGCCAGTTCTTCGTACTCGCCGGGCGTGGCGACGGCCAACCGATCGTACGCCGCCCTGACGCGGTCGTAGACAGGGCGTGGCGTGAAGTCAGTGTCTACCATGCGGAAGAAGTAGTCGGACCGCTCGATGGAGAAATCACCAACCTGCCGGAAGTACCAGATGTTGAGCGTGCCTACCCAGCCCCACTTGCGGGTAAGGGCTATTGCGTCGGCCGTGTACTGCGCCTGTTGCTCTTCCGACACCCGCCGCCAGATGAGCTTCTCGGGGGACATGCTCTCGGGCGAAGCGTTCCAACCGAACTCGTTGAACCAGATGGGCTTGTCCTTGTCCCCGTTACGTTCCATAACCTCGCGCAGCAGTTGAAGACGGCCGAAGTTCAGGGCGGTGGCGTTGGGCGTCGCGTCCGGCGGCAGGTCAAACCCATAGGCATTCGCCGAAATGGCGTCGAAATAACGGCCCGCCCCGGCCTTGTACAAAGCGTCCAAGTACTTCAACTCATTGAGGTTGAACGCCGATTCCTCCAGCGTTTGAGCGAGCGGAGCGCTGAGCACCACTACATTGGGATCGGCCGCCTTCGCCTGTTCATAAGCAATCTGCAGCAGGCGGGCGTAGCCGGGCGCATCGGGGCGGCCGGTCCACTCCACTGCCAGATTGGGCTCGTTCCAGATTTGCAAGAACTGCACCCTGCCCTTATAGCGGTCGACCAGCGCCCGCACAAAGTCGCCATAGTCCTCGAAGCGGGTGGGTGGCGCAGTCTCGGGGCTGCCTTCGGGGCGAGCCCACGCCGGTGGGCGATCCAAGCGAGCGATGATGCGCACGCCATGCTGCTGAGCGAGGTCCACAATCTGGTCGTACTTCTCCCAAGTGCTCTTACGGAACTTGTCGTCGAAGAAGTAATTCTTGCGGGGCTCGATCTCCTCCCAGGCGAAGATCTGCTTCATCCAGCCGATGCCGGCCTCCTTCGCCATGCGGACCGTTTGCTCCTTCTTCCACGGCTCGACTTCGCGGTCGAGGAAGAAATTCGCGCCGACTGGGTTCACGTCAGTCAGCGGGATCGACGGGATGCTGCGAAGTTCGGTGGGCGAGGCGGCGGTGAGAGGGTTAGGCGCCCAGACCAAGCCGATAAGGCCGGCGAGGAGCAGCAGGATGGCGGTGACGCGGACTTGGGGAAGGTGCAGGAGGTTCAAACACTACTCCGAGGCGGGTTGGAGGGTTCGGCCTTAAAGGCCATGCTAGCCGTGAAGTATACCAGAGCATCCGGCAGTATTTCACTTGCCTGCGACCGACTGCAGGCAAGTGGGAGAGCTGAGGGTGGCGGGGCCGAGCACCGTGCCCCTGTGTCATCCCGCCGCAAGGACCCATTGTACTTGGACGCCGACACGCGACGGGTACGAAGGGATTCCTCGCGCACCCGGAATCGGACATGCCCCCGATCATGGGCAGCACCGGGCATGAAAGTAGCCGACGTCATGTTCCGCTCATGCTGAGGCCCTCGAAGCACGGGCGGGCTACTGCGTTCCGGTTAGCTGGTTCTCCGCTCACCCTGAGGCCCGCGAAGGGCGAGCGGGACCGGAGCTCGCGACAGGCGTTGGCGAACCTACGTTCGTAGCAATTACATCATCCCCTCACTCTGAGTTCTGCATCGACTAGAGTGGCCGCTTGGCCGGCATCCCGGGGCGCCGAGGGTAACGCTCTGGTGTTGCACCGGCCTTCTCCACCAGAATCACACTGCGATCGTCGCACAGAGCTTCGATGGTCACTGGCTCCACCGATCGCAGCCAACCGTCCAGCAGCGTAAGGGCGCGGGTTGCCGCAGCCAGCTCTTGCGCCATGTCGCCCTTCTTCAGGGCGATAGCCAGACCTCCAACCCGCAGGAAGGGAAGCTGATACTCCACCAGTACGGCTAACGCATCGACGGCGCGGGTGATCGTGACATCGAAGGCCCCACGGAACTGCGGGAGGTGCCCCTCGGTCTCGGCCCGGCCGGTCACTACGCTGACATTGGGCAACCCAAGGTCCGTCACCATAGCTGACAGAAATGCCGTCTTACGAGCGTGTGCTTCGAGGAGCGTGACCGTTAGGCCAGGTCGGGCGATGGCGATCGGGAGGCCGGGAAAGCCGCCACCCGAGCCGATATCAAGCAAGGTCGCGGCTTGGTCCGGAATGTAAGGCAGCGCCGTGAGCGAGTCGAGGAAATGCTTGACATAAATGTCACCAGTCTCGGTAATCGCCGTCAAGTTTACCCGCTGGTTCCACTCCTGGAGCAGCGTGCAGAAGCGTGCGAACTGTTCCAGTTGACGGGCCTTCAGGGCAACGCCGAGTTCGGCTGCTCCGCGGGTCAGTGTGGTTTCGGAGGATGGTGTTGGCATGGTGGAGTCGAGGAGGTGGGCCGCTGCCTGAGGCTTTGGCGGCGGTTTCGAGACGTCGTTATGGTACACTACCGATGCGGTTGAACCGCCTGTTATGCACACGCTAAACACCCCCCGCACCCTGGTGCGTTGCCTCTCGCCCCTCCTGTTAATGCTCTCCACCATCGCCTGCGATCGTGTAGCGGGCACGTCGTCTACGCCCGCGTCCCTGACTCCGTCGGCGAGCGTGCGTCCGGCCAGCTCCGCGGCCCCGCTGGTGACCCCGCCGGCCGCTGGCACACCCGCCGGGAACGACAACCTCAAGTTGGCTCGCCCCACCGCAAAGCAAGAGGTTAAGAGCCCGATCAGTGTGCAGGGCCAAGCAAGAGTCTTCGAGGCTAACGTGCAGATTGCTTTGAGGGACAAGGGCGGGCAGACGCTCGCCAGCAGCTTCACCACGGCTTCGAAAGGCGCGCCCGACTGGGGCGACTACAAGGCTGACCTTCCCTTCCGGGTGACCGTCCAGCAGGAGGCTACTCTGGAGGTGTTCGCGCTCAACGCGCGAGACGGTTCACCGCAGTTTGTGGTGGCGGTGCCGGTCACGCTGCTGCCCAACTGAGCGTGGCCGCTTCGGGGGGCGTGATCCCGTGCGTGTAGGTATCGACGCTCGTCTGCTGGCCTACCGTCAAGGTGGGACCAGCGTCTACACCCGGCAACTGCTGCGCCACCTCCCCCTGGCTGCTCCCAAGGATGATTTCGTGGCGCTCACCAGCCGGAAGCAGCCCCGCTATGCAGAACAGCCCGCCGCGGTCCACAGCCATCCGTTGTGGACGCCGCCGCACCATCAGTTGGAGCAATGGAGCCTTCCCGTAGAGTTGGCGCCGGCGAGGTTGGACCTGTTGCATAGTGTCGATTTTATTGCGCCCACCCACCGGCCCTGGCCCGCCGTTATCACCGTGCACGACCTCGCCTTCTTGCTGTATCCCGACACCATGACGGCTGAAAGCCACCACTACTACGGGCAGATCGGCAGAGCGCTTGCTGCTGCCGACGCGATCATCGCGGTGAGCGAGGCCACGCGGCATGATCTGGAGCGGCTGCTGGACGTGCCGCCCGAGCGGGTTCGGGTAGTGCACCATGGCGTGGCTGATGTCTACGGCCCCCGGCCGGCCGAGGAGGTCGCTGCATTCTGCAACGCCCGCGGGTTGCCTTCGACCTTTATGCTTTGGGTGGGGGCACTGGAGCCCCGCAAGAATCTGCCCTGCCTCTTCCGCGCCGTCGCCTCCGCCACGCCATCGCTGCCCGAGGCCTTGAGGACCCTCGTCATCGTGGGCGTCAAAGGGTGGGCCTTCGAGCAGGCGCAGCAGGAGTTCGAACGCCTGGGTTTGGCGGCGCAGACGATCCTGTTCGGCGATGCGACCGAGGATGATTTAGCAATGCTGTACAACGCGGCTTGGGTGTTTGCCTACCCGTCGCTGTACGAGGGGTTTGGCCTGCCGCCGCTGGAGGCGATGGCGTGCGGGACACCGGTGCTGAGCGCCAACGTATCGGCCATGCCCGAGGTGCTGGGAGATGCGGCGCGCTTCTTTGACCCACAAGATGATCAAGCCTTGGCCGCCCTGTTGCGAGAACTGGCCCTCGATGAGCCGCTGCGGCAGCGCCTGGCGGCCGCAGGCAGAGCGCGGGCTGCGGGCTTCACTTGGCCGGCGGCCGCCCGCGCCACGCTCGACGTCTATCGCAGCGTGGTGCACCGCTCATGAAGGTGTTGTTTGTGACCATCGAGCCGCCCTGGCCGATCATCGGCGGCACGCCCATGCGCTCGTATAACCTCATCACGCGGATCGCGCAGCACCACGAGGTATATCTCGCGTGCCCTGCCACGGTGGGCCAGCTGGCGGTGATGCAAGAGCACTTCGGCGCCTCAGTGAAGCGCATCGTCTCGGTGCCACTGCCGCCGCGCCATTCTCTGTGGCGGAGAGCCGTGGGGACGTTCACCGACCCAGCCCCCGACCTGGCCTATCGCAACTTTCAGCCGCAGCTTGCGCACGCCATCCGTCAGCAGCTCGGCGACGTGGCCATCGACGTGGTGCACCTTGTGGGGCTCGAGTCGGTGGGCGCACTCATGGGCCCCGACTGGGCGCCGCCGCAAGCGAAGGCGGTGCTGGTGGATGAAGTAAACGCTGAGCACGTCTTGCAGCAGCGAGCCCAACGGGTGGAACTGCGGCAGCCACGGCGTTGGCCGGGCGCTCTGTACAGTTGGATGCAGGCCCGCAAGCTCAAGCGCTACGAGCGACGTGCATTGGTCTCGGCGGGTGCGGTCACCTCGGTATCGCCGGGCGATGCGGCGATTCTGCGCCGGTTCGCGCCGGGTGTGGCCATCCACGTGGTGCCCAATGGCGTAGATACCAAGCTGTACACGCCGGCGTCATCCCCTACGGGGGGCGCCAGCGTGGTGTTCTCCGGAACCATGGACTTCCGCCCGAATGTTGACGCGGTCCGCTGGTTCATGGCCGAAGTCTGGCCGGCGGTGCGTTCGGGTGCGCCGGGGGCACGCTTCATCATCGTTGGGCGCAATCCCGTGCCGGTGGTGCGCCGGCTCGCTGCGACTGACGTTGTGGTCACCGGTCAGGTGCTGGAGGACTTGCCGTATCTGCAGCAGGCGGCGGTCTACGTGGTGCCCATGCGTTTCGGCGGCGGCAGCCGGCTGAAGCTGTTACAGGCGATGTCGTGCGCCCTCCCCATGGTCTCCACCACGCTCGGAGCCGATGGCGTGGCCGTTACGGCGGGCGAGCAACTGCTGATCGCGGATGATCCTGCTGCATTCGCCCGCGCGGTGCTGCGCTTGCTGGCCGACCCCGAGGAGGGCGCCCGCCTGGGGGTGGCAGGGCGGAAGCTCGCCGCTGCCTATGACTGGGACGTGGTGGTCGAACAACTCGAGGCGGCGTACGCGGCGGCGGTCGCTCGGGCCGATGCCGGCTCGGCCGAGCGAAGCCAGCGCAGATGACAAGCCGGCTGAGTGGACTTGGGTTCGCGGCGGCCGTTCTTCTCGGCGGAGCGCTGGTGACGCTGACGCTTTCGGGCCCGGCCACAAGCGAGTATTGGGTGGAAGACCTCACTGGTGAGGCCAGCCCGGTCCAGCAGGCGAAGGCTCTGGTGGGTCTGGTGCGCCAGCGCCCAATTCCCACCGCCGATTTCGCCCCAACAACGCACGCCGGCCTCCCGCCCCTGGGAGCCAACACCTTCTTTGAGCAGGAGGTTGAAGAGTGGAAGGTGCGCCGCAGTATGGAGATGCTGCGCGACGCTGGCGTGAAGTGGATCCGGCAGGAGTTCCCTTGGGACCGCATAGAGCCCTCCGTGAAGGGACGCTACGAGGACGCCTTCGGCTCCACGTGGACCAACTACGACCGGACGGTGCGGTTAGCGCCGGAGTACGGCCTGCAGGTCATGCCTCGCCTTACCCTGCCCCCAAACTGGACGCGTGCCGACAACTCCGTGCCCCGAGCGCCGCCGGATAACTACAACGACTATGGGGACTTCGTGGCGGCGGTGGTCGAGCGCTACCGGGGCAGGGTTCACTATTATCAGCTCTGGAATGAACCGAACACCGTGCTCGAGTGGGGGCAGCCACCGAACGCCGCTGACTTTGTACGCCTGCTCCACATCGGGTACGAACGGGCGAAGCGGGCCGACCCAGCGGCTGTGATCATCGCTCCGGCGCTTTCGCCAACCATCGGCACGCCCGATGGCGCCAACGTGAGCGACCTGACGTTTCTCCAGGAGATGTACGAGCAGGGTGCGTCCACAGCCTTCGACATCATGAGCGCGCAGGGCTACGGCCTGTGGACCGGGCCCGGCGATCGGCGGGCCGATACTTACCGGACCAACTTCGCGCGCGTGCAATTGGTGCGCGAATTGATGGTAAAGAATGGCGATAGCCGCAAGCCGATATGGCTGGCCGAGATGGGCTGGTCGGCGCTGCCGCCCGACTTTCCCGGCGATGCGATCCATGGGCGGGTGACCGAAGAGCAGCAGGCGCGCTATACCGCTCAGGCCCTGCAGCGCATTCAGGCGGAATGGCCGTGGGTTGGCGTTACCTTTCTGTGGCACTTCCGCCGTGTGTCTGATGATGAGCGCTCGCAGGCCGTTTTCTACTTTCGTATGGTCGATCCCGACTTCACCCCACGCCCGGTCTATCGCGCCGTGCAGGCCGTGGGCACTGAACCGCCGGTGCTGGACTATGGTTGGCGGCCCATCACCCATGTGGCCATAGCGCGCACTGCTGGCTGGCAATCGTCCGTGCGGACAGTCGACGGCATAGGGGCGCCGGCACTCGCCGCTCAGGATCCTGGCGAATCCCTATCGTTTCGGGTGCGCGGGCGTCAGGTGCTGCTGCAGCTGCCGCCGATCCCGGCCGGCGGGTCATTGGCGGTGACGGTCAACCAGCGGCCGAGCGGGGTGATTCGACCACAGGGGCCTGGCACCGGGCCGACCGCAACCGCGTTCTTGCCCGGTACCAACGCTTTGCCCGACGGCGTGAACACCATCGAACTGAGACCGGTAGGCGATGGTTTGGTCGTTCTCGCCGGTATCCAGGTGCTGGCTGCTGACCGAGAGCCTGCTCCGATGGCGGCGGGCGTCATGGTGTTGCTGGCGGCGTTGCTGGCGCTGCAGCTCACGTTCCGGGCGAGCGCTGGGAGTGACCGGTGAGGGCCGGGGTGTCCGTCATCATGACGGTGCTGAACGAGGCTGCATCGTTGCCCACGGTACTCCAGGCGCTCGAACAGCAGACCCGGCTGCCCGACGAGGTGGTGGTCGTCGACGGTGGCAGCACCGATGGCACGCTGGCGATGCTGCACGGGTACACAGGCCCGCTGACGCTCCACGTGCTGCAGCTTCCAGGCGCGAACATCTCCCAAGGCCGCAACGCCGCGATTGAGGCCGCTGCAGGCTCGGCCATAGCCATCACCGATGCCGGCGTTCGCCTGGAGCCTGCGTGGCTGGCAGCGCTG
>SHYE01000106.1 GCA_009692935.1 Dehalococcoidia bacterium
AAGGGTACTCCCGAGGGTGTTTTGACGGTCATCATTCCCATGCACCGGGAACTGCACAAGCCGACGCTGGACGGAATCGCGGAACAGGCTCACCTTACTGTGCAGGAGATCCTCTCTCAGATGTAGACCGCGGTGGAGCAGTTCTCGATTCTGATATGGGAGCACAGGCATGGAGTACTCGGTTGTGGTGAACGCGGACGGCGGGTTCTGGGTCCACGTCCCAGCCCTGCCCGGTTGCTACTCGCAAGGCAAGACCGTTGCAGAGGCCATAGATCACGTCCGTGAAGCCATCGAGCTGTACCTCGACGTGCCGACGGAGCGGGGTGAGGCCGGACCCCGCGACGCTGATGTGGTGTTTCGGGTGTCGGTTCCGGCGTAATCCTCGCAATGCGTGAATTCCAGCTCGTAGCCGACTACCAACCCACCGGCGATCAGCCCGACGCCATCGCCGCGAGCAGACGCTGTTGGGGCGTCATCAGCGGAGTCCGAGTACGAATACCGGGGTGATACGATGAGCGTGAACCGTCCAGTGGAGGGACGCATGGACTGGCAAGACCATATCGTGACGGATCCGAAGATCGCTGGCGGCAAACCCGTGGTCGCAGGTACGCGAGTACCGGTTCAGGTCATCCTCGGCTCACTGGCCGGTGGAGACTCGATTGAGGCGGTGTGCGAAGGCTATGGGGTCAGCAGAGATGACGTGTTAGCAGCGTTGGCCTACGCTGCGGAAGCGCTTGCCCATGCCAACGTCTATCTCGTTCCTGGTTGATGAGAACCTGCCGCTTGACGTGGCGGTGGCCCTGAGGGACGCCGGCCACGACGTCCTCTACGTAAGGGAAGGGGAGTATCGCGGAGCCAGCGATGAGGTCCTTTGGGACCTGGCTGCGATTCAGAGGCGAATCCTGATCACCCGTGACTTGGACTTTCCCCTGAGGCGATCCCCCGCACCAGCCGGCGTCATCCTGCTGCGCGTGCCCGACACCTACCGCCGGTCACAGATCGGCGAGGTAGTCCGCAACTTGCTTGCAGCTCATGACCTCGATCAAATGCTAGGAGCCGTCACCGTCGTTCGTCCAGGGTACACACCCCGCGCCCGTCCCATCAAAGGATAGCCCCCAATGCCTGACTTCCAGCTTGTAGCCGACTACCAACCGACCGGCGATCAGCCCGACGCTATCGCTCAGCTGACCGAGGGCGTGCTGGCTGGCGCCCGTCAGCAGACGCTGCTGGGCGTCACCGGCAGCGGCAAGACCTTCACAATGGCCAACATCATCCAGCAGACGCAACGGACGGCGCTGGTGTTATGCCACAACAAGACGCTGGCGGCCCAGCTCTACCAGGAGTTCAAGGACTTCTTCCCCCACAACTCCGTCGAGTATTTTGTCAGCTACTACGACTACTACCAGCCGGAAGCCTACATCCCGCAGAGCGACACCTATATCGAGAAGGACTCGGACGTCAACGAGGAGATCGATAAGCTGCGGCACGCCGCCACCCGCGCCCTGCTGGAGCACCGCGACACCATCATCGTGGCCTCGGTCTCCTGCATCTACGGCTTGGGCGCTCCCGAGGAGTACCAGGGCTTCGTGACCAGTGTGGTGAAGGGCAGCAAGGTGCGGCGCGATACGCTGATTCGCCGCCTGGTGGACATGCAGTACGAGCGCAACGACCTTGACTTCACCCGCGGCCGGTTCCGGATTCGCGGCGACACCCTGGAGATTCAGCCGTCCTACGAAACCATCGCCATCCGCATCGAGTTCTGGGGCGACGACGTCGAGCGCATCGTGGAGATCGACCCGCTGACGGGCGAACTGCTGGCCGACCGCGACCAAGTCGACATCTACCCCGCCAAGCACTTCGTGACCAGCGCCGAGAAGCTTGAGGCCGCTATCGAGGACATCAAGGTGGAGCTGGCCGAGCGCATCGACATCCTGAAGGCCGAGGGCAAGATTCTGGAGGCGGCCCGCCTCGAGGCCCGCACCAACTACGACATCGAGATTCTGCGCGAGACCGGCTTCTGCCACGGCGTCGAGAACTACTCCTGCCACCTGGCGCGCCGCCACCGGCCTAGTCACCGCATGGCCGAGGACTGCGGCAGCATGCCCTGGACGCTGCTCGACTATTTCCCGCCCGACTGGCTGTTGTTCGTCGACGAGAGCCACATCACGCTACCCCAGGTGCGCGGCATGTACAACGGCGACCGCGCCCGCAAAGAGACGCTGGTCGACTTCGGGTTCCGGCTACCCAGCGCGATGGACAATCGCCCCCTGACCTGGGATGAGTTCGAGGCCCACATCAATCAGGTGGTGTACGTCTCGGCCACACCAGGCCCCTACGAGCACGCCCACTCCAGCCAAGTGGTGGAGCAGATCATCCGCCCCACCGGTCTGCTCGACCCGCCCATCGACATCCGGCCCACCCGCGGCCAGATCGACGACCTGTTGGCCGAGATCAAGGACCGGGTAATGAAGAGCCAGCGGGTGCTGGTGACCACCCTCACCAAGCGCATGGCCGAGGAGCTGGCCGACTACCTGAAGGAGATGGGGGTCAAAACCCAGTACCTGCACTCGGAGATAGAGACCTTCGAGCGGGTGGAGATTCTGCGCGACCTCCGCCTGGGCATCTACGACGTGGTGGTGGGTATCAACCTGCTGCGCGAAGGTCTGGACCTGCCCGAGGTCAGCTTGGTCGCCATCCTCGACGCTGACAAAGAGGGCTTCCTGCGATCCCAGGGCTCGCTCATCCAGACCATCGGCCGGGCCGCCCGCCACGTGGAGGGCCGGGTCATCATGTACGCCGACCACATGACCGACTCGATGAAGACCGCAATCAGCGAGACCGATCGTCGCCGCGCCGTGCAAGAGGCGCACAACGCCGAGCGTGGCATCACCCCCGCCGGCATCCACAAGGCCATCCGCGACATCACCGACCGGGTCAAGATGGTGGCCGAGGAGAGTCCCGGCTACAACTCCAGCACCGGCAACCTGGCCACCATCCCCAAAGACGAGCTGTTCCGCCTGATCAAAGACCTCGAGGTCCAAATGAAGCAGGCCTCGAAAGACCTGGAGTACGAGCGGGCGGCCCTCATCCGCGACCAGATAGCGCTGCTGCGCGGCCAGCAATCGCTGCTGCGCGACGACGAAGTGGTGAAGATGGGCGAGCGTATCGCCGGCGGCGTGCCGAAGCCCCCCAAGTCTAAAACCCCCACCAAGAGCCGCTACAGCAACAGCCGCACCCGGGGCAAATAGGTAGTGGCGGAGGGAAGGCGGGCGAGGGGGATTCCCTCGCGACGAGTTGTGCGAGCGCTGGAGAGACTGGGGTTCGGCGTCCGGAAGGTTGAGGGCAGTCATTACCACTTTAGGCACCCGGACGGACGACGACTGGTGATACCGTTTCACGGCGAGGTCCGAGTAGGGTTACTCTTGGATTCGCTGAAGCTGGCCAATATCACCTGGGAAGCTTTTGAGGAGGCTCTGCATTGAAGGACTTCAAGTACACCATCATCATCAAAGAGGACGAGGATGGCGGCTATTGGACGCAGGTCCCGGCACTTCCGGGTTGCGGTTCCCAGGGCGATACCCTTGAAGAGGCGGTGGAGATGACCAAGGATGCCATTCGGGGATACTTGCTCGTGCTGCAGGAAGATGGGGAGCCGATCCCACCGGATATCAAGCAAGTGGCAACTGTAGTCGTGGCAGCCTAGAGGCCGCTCCTGAGATGGAGTCTTCCACCTGGCAGTAGTTCTTCGGGGTCGAAGCCGCCACCTACCTGCAGGAGCGATTCACCGAAGCCACTGACGCCGAAATCCCGTTCCTGCTCGACCTGCTGGCGCTGGCCCCCGGTGCCAGCATTCTCGACATGGGGTACGGCGTCGCCCGACATGCTGGCCCAAGCGCAGCAGCGGGCCGAGGCCGCCGCGTCACCCTCAAGCTGTGCAGGCCAACGCCACCGAGTTCACCACCGCCCCGCGGCCCGCGACTACTTGCGTGTGCGCCCCCGCATCCAGGGCGAGGGCGCACCAACCGACTGGAGCTCGCAAGCCAGTTTCACCACGCCGTAAGCGGGTTCCATGACCAGTATCGTCCCCTATGCCAGCCCGTTCTCCCAGGCGTAGAGGGCTCGGGAGACTTCGAGGTTCACCAGGCGGCCGACGACCAGGCGGTCGCCTGCCACGTGACCGAGCTTAGCGTATGGGACGTTGGCGGTGCGAACCGCACTCTCGAAGCCCAGCGAGCGTTCGGGGGCGATGGAGACCACGATGCGGGATGCGGTCTCGCCGAAGAGCAGAGCATCGGCGCGACCGTTCACCGGCAGACTGCTGGCGTCGAGGCCCAGACTGCCGTGCATGCAGCTCTCGGCCAGCGCCACCGCCAGGCCGCCGTCAGCGCAGTCGTGGGCGCTCTTCACGATGCCCCGCTGTATGAGATCGAGGCAAAGGGCTTGGAGGCGCTCCTCCAGCGCGAGGTCGAGCTTCGGTTGGCCGGCGACGAGGTTATGGAAATGGCTGAGGTACTCGCTGCCCGCCAGATTGGCGACCGCCGTTTGCGACAGGTCGTCGCCGAGCAGGTACACGGCATCGCCCTCGGCCTTGAAGCCGGGCGTGCAATGGGTCGCCACGTCCTCAAGTATGCCCAGCACACCTACCACCGGGGTCGGGTAGATCGCCTGGTCGCCTGATTCGTTGTAGAGGCTTACGTTGCCGCTGATAACCGGCGTCCGCAGGGTGCGGCAGGCCTCGGCCATGCCCAAGATGGCGTGTTCGAGCTGGTAGTACACAGAGGGCCGCTCTGGGTTGCCGAAGTTCAAGCAATCGGTCACCGCCACAGGGCGCGCGCCGGTGCACACCACGTTACGAGTGCCCTCGGCGATGACCATGGCGCCGCCAACCTGGGGGTCGAGGTACACCATGCGAGCGTTGCCGTCGGTAGCCAACGCGATGGCCTTGGTGGTTCCCTTGATACGCAGGACGGCGGCGTCGGCGCCGGGGCTTACCACGGTGTTGGTGAGCACCTGATGGTCGTACTGGCGGAACACCGGCCGCTTGCTGGCGACGTTGGGTGAACCCAGCAATGCCAGCAACGTGTTCGACCACGAGTTGCCGGCCGGCGGAGCGTCGGGGATGCCGCTGAAGTCGAAGTTACGCATCGCGATGACTTCCGGCGCCTCCACGCCCTGGCGGCGGTACTCCGGGGGCTTGGTCAGCGCCTGCACCGGCCCTTCGGCAACGATTGCTTCGCCTTCGCGGATGCGGGCGACCTGCTCCTCTATCACGGTGCCGATGACGGCGCAGGTCAGGTCGTACTTCTCGAAGAGGGCACGGACTTCAGTCTCGTGTTCGGGCTTCACGATGGCCAGCATGCGCTCCTGCGACTCCGACAGCATGACGTCGTAGGCAGTCATGCCGATGGCGCGCCGCGGCACCTTCAGCACATCGATGTCGAGACCGGTGCCGCCCTTGGCCACGCACTCGACGGCAGCGCTGGTGAGGCCCGCCGCCCCGAGGTCCTGGAGCGCCTCCAGCCAATCGGTCTCCGCCAGCTCGAGGCAGGCCTCTAGGAGCAGCTTCTCCATAAAGGGGTTGCCCACCTGAACCGCAGACCGCAACTCTCGGTCATTTTCCAAGGTGCGCGACGCCAAGCCGGAGGCACCGTGGATGCCGTCGCGTCCGGTGTCGGCCCCCACCACCATCAATAAGTTGCCGGGGGTTGAGGCCTTAGCACTGAGGACTTTGCCACCCTTGATGAGGCCGACGCACATGGCGTTGACCAGTGGGTTGCCGGTGTAGCAGCTGGAGAACACCACCTCGCCGCCGACGTTAGGGATGCCCAGGCAATTGCCGTAGCCAGAGATACCGGAAACCACCCCACTGAACAGATAGCCGTTGCGACCTTCTTTAGGCGGGCCGAACCGCAGTGAGTTCAGTAGCGCGATCGGGCGCGCACCCATCGCGAAGATGTCTCGCACGATGCCGCCGACGCCGGTCGCCGCACCCTCGTACGGCTCGATGGCCGAGGGGTGGTTATGCGACTCGATCTTCATGACGATGGCGTACCCGTCGCCGATGTCAATGACGCCGGCGTTCTCCTTGCCGGCCTCCACCAGAATGTGTTCGCCCTCGGTGGGGAACAGCCGCAGCAGCGGCTTGGAGTTCTTGTAGCCGCAGTGCTCGCTCCACAGCGAGCCGAACATGCCCAGTTCGACGGCCGTGGGTTCACGGCCGATGAGGGCCACGATCTGGTCGTACTCGGCTTTGGAGAGGGCTACTTCGTCGAGGTCAGCTTGGGTGTAGGGCATAGTTCCTATTTAGAAAAGGTCGCGCCAGCGAGAGTAGGTGTCATCGTTTCGCGGGCCAATGAGCCCAATGATGATGATGTGCTCAGTGTCCAGCACCTGGTAGATGACCGATAGCTCCCGACCCGCAGGCGATAGACCGCTGGCTCCAGCGCCTTGATGCCCGGAGGGCGGGGGTTCAGCTTCAACAGATCCAGCCGGCTGCGTATCCGGTTCCGGTCTCGCGTTGGCAGGCGTAGGAGGTCGCGCTCCACCCGCTGAGAGCCGAATCGAATCTCATACACTGGTGCTACGCGCTGGCTGCCTTCGGGTGGTCACCTGCAGCGTCCAGCCTCTCGGCCTCCGCCATGACCTCTTCGAGCGTCCTACCTATTATCCCGTGCTCGCCTATTTCACGATTCATGTCTAGGACGGCCTTCAAGTCCTCGATGTCCTCTTCCATCTCCTGAAATCGCTCCCAGGAGACGATAACCGCGGCGGGTTTGGCGTAGCGATCGACTCGGACTATGGCCCCTTCCTCGGCCAGCTTCACGATCTCTGGGAAGCGGGCACGAGCCTTCGCCATGTTGACCTTTAGCCGATCCTTTTCCATCGGCCACCTCCTGAGTCAGGCGTGTGTATGCTGATCAGTGTACGACTTCTATTTTGGTGGGCTACGCGACACCCAAAGCACGGGTGGCGCTGGTGACGATGGAGCCGAAGATGGCTAGGCCGTCGGTGCCACCCAGGTTTGCCTCGCAGCACCGCTCGGGGTGGGGCATCATGCCCAGCACGTTGCCGCGGCGGTTGATGATGCCGGCGATGTTGTGCAGCGCGCCGTTGGGGTTGGCCGCGTCGTTAGCCACGCCGTTCGCGTCGCAGTAGCGGAACACCACTTGACCGTGGCGCTCCAGCTCGACGAGGGTTTGGCCGTCGGCGTAGTAGTTGCCCTCGCCGTGGGAGATGGGGACGTGCAGCACCTGCTTGGGCTGGGCGTCGACCGTGAAGGGGGTGGCGCTGTTCTCCGTGCGCAGATGCGTCCACTGGCAGCGGAACTGCAGGTGGTTGTTGCGCAACAGCGCGCCGGGCAGCAAGCCGCTCTCGCACAGCACCTGGAAGCCGTTGCAGATACCGATGACCAGACCCCCGTGCTCGGCGTGGTCCACGACCGCCTCCATAATGGGTGAGAAGCGGGCGATGGCCCCGCAACGCAGATAGTCGCCATAGGAGAAGCCACCGGGCAGCACAATGCAGTCGCTGCGCTTGAGGTCGCGCTCCTTATGCCAGAGGTACTCCACCTCTTGGTGCAGCACCGAATTGAGCACGTGGTAGCAATCCATGTCGCTCCACGTGCCGGGGAAAACCACGACACCAAACTTCATACGTTCGACTCCAGGGAAGGCTAGCGGACGCGGTC
>SHYE01000107.1 GCA_009692935.1 Dehalococcoidia bacterium
CCCCAGCCGGGGCTCTTCCAAAATCACTGTAGAGTCCACATTGTGCACCACAAAGCCTGCCTGGGCCAACAGGTCGCAGGTACGCCGCAGCAAATCGATACTTGAAGCGTTGAGCCATTGTGGATCGCCGGGTGGGAAGTGCCGCCCAATGTCGCCCAGGGCGGCGGCGCCCAACAGCGCGTCGATGACGGCATGGGCCAAGGCATCGCCGTCGCTGTAGCCGTGCGGGCCACGGGGGTAGTCCAGCGTTACGCCACCCAGCTTGAAGGCGCGGCCACCCACCAAGCGGTGGATGTCGTAACCGGTACCTATCCGCATGGGGGTACGGCCCTCGCGTTGGCCCAGGCGTGGGTCATTGGTAGGGGCGGGCCACCCTCTCTCCAGCTCTCTCCCTCAAGGGAGAGAGGGTCGGTTGGCAGCGGCTGACCGCTGTCTTTCAGGGACAGAGCATGGCGAAGAACGAAAACAACCCCGCGGGCCACATCCCTCTCCCTCCCAGGGAGAGGGTAGGGAGAGGGTGCTGCACCGTGACCCCAATCGCGTGCTGTGGGCAAGGGCGGGCCACCCTCTCTCCAGCTCTCTCCCTCGAGGGAGAGAGGGCCGGGCGGCAGCGGCTGGCCGCTGTCATTCTGGGCCGGAGCGCGGCGAAACACGAAACCAGCTCCGCGGGCGACACCCCTCTCCCTCCCAGGGAGAGGGTAGGGAGAGGGTGCTCCTTCCTCCACTCCGCCGCACTCAGGGCGCTGCAACACGCCTCCTCGCCAGAATCAGTTCAGCGCGCTCAACGTCGCCCGGCATGGTGACTTTGATGTTATCGGCCGAGCCGGCGAAGAGCTGCACCGCTATCCCCTGGCGTTCCACCAGGCCCGCATCATCGCTGGCCGGGTCCGCCGCCTGCTGGTAAGCATCCCACAGCAGTTGATAGCGGAACACCTGCGGCGTCTGCACGGTGTAAAGCCCGGTGCGCTCCACCGTGCCCAGCACCCGCATATCATCGCCGGCCCGCTTCACCGTATCGCTGATGGCCAGCGCCGGAACCGCTGCCCCAGTCTCCCGCGCGGCGGCAATGCCAGCTGCCAGCAGCGAGGCCTCGGCACAAGGTCGGGCGCCATCGTGCACCGCCACCCAGTCACATTGCCCGATGCGCCACAGCGCTTCCCGGACCGAGTCTTGCCGGGTCATGCCGCCGCGGCATACCTGAGCCACCTTCTGCCAGCCGTGTCGCCGCACTAGGTCGCGGGCCTCTAGCAATCGCTGCCGGTGCACGGCCACCAGCACGGTGTCCACCAGCTCGCAGGCCTCTAGTGTGTCAAGGGTCCACGCCAACAGAGGTTTTCCGGCCAGCGGAGCGTAGATCTTGTCCACCTCGCCCATGCGCTGGCTGGTGCCTGCCGCTACGACAATCACACCGAGGCGCTCCGGGCCAGCCGGGCCCTGCACGCTCACGCGGCGTTGTCCGAGCGCGGGGCGGCGAAGATCATGCGGCCTGCGGCGGTTTGCAGCGCCCGGGTCACCGTTACCGACACCTCGTTGCCCACCAACCGCTTGCCGTTATCCACCACCACCATGGTGCCGTCCTCCAGAAAGGCGACGCCCTGATTGGCCTCTTTGCCCTCCTGAATCACCCGCACGCGCAGCTCCTCGCCGGGCAGCACCACGCTCTTCACGGCGTTTGCTAGCTCGTTCACGTTGAGCACCTTGACGCCCTGGAACTCGGCCACCCGGTTCAGGTTGTAGTCATTGGTGATGATCGCGCCGCCGAGTTGCTTGGCTAGCCGCACCAGTTTGGCGTCCACCTCAGACACATCATCGAAGTCTACGTCGCTGATTTCGGTGGTCACCAACTTTTCCCGCTGCAGGCGGTTCAGCATCTCCAGGCCGCGCCGGCCCCGAATCCGGCGAACGGCCTCGGCAGAATCAGCGATGTGCCGAAGCTCGTCGAGCACGAACTGAGGCACCACCAGCGTGCCCTGCACAAAGCCTGTGGCCGCGATGTCGGCGATACGCCCATCTATGATGCAACTCGTATCGACGACGATGGGCAGCGCCGCTCCCGAAGGCGCAGCGCGACCGCTGAGCGACAGGGGCAGATAGGTTGCCAGCGCCTCGGGCATCTCCTGCCGGCGGATCACCATGACGGTCATCCCGGTGTAGCCCAACACGCCGGCGGCAGCCAGCGGCAGCCAGCGGCCCAGCGGGTCCGGCAGCATTGAGAGCGGCCACGCCAGCAGCACAGCCACGAACAGTCCGGCGATCAGGCCAAGGGTGCCAGCGGTGAGCACCGAGGCGGGAGCCGTTTGGATGCGCCGCCAGAGCCACTGCACCGGCTGCAAGGTGACATAAGGGCCCAGAAGCAGGCCTAAAGCCCCGGCGGCCAGCACCAAGGCGTACCAAGGCCGATAGGCAAGCGGGGTTGGTGTAGAACCGGCGAAGAAGTCACCAATCTGGTGGCCGGCCACAATGAATACCACCATGGTCAACATGCGTGCTGCAAACACTATGGACACGAACTGCTACCCTTCGCTGAGCGCCGGAATAAAAGCGATGAAGTGGCGCTTGCTACGCCGGCCGGGGGCGCTTGTCCCCAAGGCCATGCGAGACCAGATACGACTGCGGGCGAAGAATAAACATGATGTGCGCGCCCGAAACGCAGCACTAACGCTACAGCGGTGACAGCGTTATTGTCAATCGGTGCTTCGTTTGGTAAGGGTTCAGACGAGCGGGGGCGAGTACCGTACCGCGGTGTCATGCCGACCCAAGGACGGATCCCTTCGTACCTGGACGCCGACACTAGGCAGGCATAAAGGGATTCTTCGCGCAATCGGAATCGGACATGACCCTGGTCATGTGCGCCACCGGGCATGAAAATAGACGACGTCTTGTTCCGCTCATGCTGAGGCTCTCGAAGCACGGGCGGGCTGCCGCGTTCCGGTTAGCTGGTTCTCCGCTCGCCCTTCGCGGGCCTCAGGGTGAGCGGAACAAGACGTCGGGACAGGCGTCGGCGAGCCCATTTTCTTGGCAATAGCCGACTTCATGTTCCGCTCATGCTGAGGCCTTTGAAGCCGGGCAGGCTACCGCGTCTCGGTTAGCTGGTTCTCCGCTCGCCCTTCGCGGGCCTCAGGGTGAGCGGACCAAGCGGTCATGACAGGCGCCGTCGGACACTCTGGGGGGCCGCGATCGCCGGGGCTGACCAAGGCTGAAGGTCTATGCCGCCAGCCCTGGCTAGCCGACGGTTAGCCGACGGAGGTGTAAGCCACCGGCTCGAGCCCAATCTCCGAGAGCATTAGGTCCTCGGCCAAGCCACGAAGGTCGCGCATCGGGCCGCTCATCAGCACCGAGGTCGGGGTCAGCTGGTCTTCGAGCTGCACCGACAGCTGCAGCACGCCATTCATCCACTCGGGCGATGCATCGCCGTCCCATCCCGCCAACTGCTCGTCGGGGCTGCGCCCCACCAGTTCGCGGAGTGCGTC
The DNA here is from genome assembly GCA_009692935.1 of Dehalococcoidia bacterium. Classification (GTDB taxonomy): domain Bacteria; phylum Chloroflexota; class Dehalococcoidia; order SHYD01; family SHYD01; genus SHYE01. The sequence continues at coordinate 3,471 of SHYE01000107.1, forward strand.
GTAAGGGATATCCGCACGCCACGGATAGGACTGTCCGTTGTCACCCTCGCTGTGCTCCACCCGCAGGTAGCCGTCTTCCAAACTCACCAGGCAGTCATCACCCATCCAACCGAGATGAAACCCGTGATAGTGCTTCAGTGCGTAAGCCATTGCCATCCTCCCCGAAGGGTTCTATGGCCGGCCCGCCTAATGCAGAAACCGGCCACGATGTGCGATGGTCGGTTGCACCACTAGCTCCCCAAAACCCCATTGGTGACCAGATACTCCCTTGCGGGAGAGGGTTTTGGATCTATGCTTCCTTCATTGGTAGCACAGCTCTTGGGGTTTATTGCGGGCTGTGACGTGTGTCACCACCGGACGGGCGCTCTGGATCGAATCTTGGTGCTTCTCCTCCAAGGGCCAGCTACCACTGCCTCCCGTCTACTGGCGCGGGCTATTGCGCCCGCTCCGGCTCCCAGCCCCAGGGGTGTGGTCCCCACTCCGGCTCAAACACCTTGCCCCGCTTCACCGCCAGCACCGGTACCACCGCCTGCTCGATCCGCAGGGTGTCGCCGATAGCGTCGTACACCGTCCAGCGGCCGCTCCGCAGCTCCAGCACGCTGACATCGGCCTGCCGGCCAACACCCAGGGTGCCCAGGCGGTCGTGCACGCCAATCGCATGGGCCGGGTTCGTCGTCACCATGGCAATCACCTGCTCCAGCCGAAAGCCGAGTCCCAAGAACCGCGCCATCATCTCCACCAGGCTGTGCACGGTGTTCAGGCGTCCCGGAATGGTGAGGTCGGTGCTGATGCAGTGCGGCACTAGGCCCTGGTCCAGCACGCGCTTGCCCACCTCGAACCCGAAGTTCATGCGGCCGTGGGCGGTGTCGAGCCACACGCCACGGTCGGCTACTTCCCGTGCCTCGGGCACCAGCTTGCCGTCGGGCCCCAGCACGCCGCCGGGGTTGGCGGTGAACAGATGGGTAATGATGTCTCCCGGCTCCAGCAGCGGCAGCAACTCGCGAATCACCATGGGGTCGTAGCGCTTCGTGGTATCGCCAATGTGCACCATCAGCGGCAGGCCGGCTTCCTTAGCGGCGCGCTTCGCCAAGCGGGGCATCTCCATCCCCAGAATCTCCAGCGCCGGCGATACCATGCGGGCCTTGATGCCGCGGATCAGGCCGCGGTACTGCTCGGCCACCTGCAGCGTGCCCTCGAAGTCGATGCTGGCCTCGGCGATGATGTCGGGACTGGTGGATAGCCCCGTTGCGCAGATGTGCAACAGCGGGATGATCTCGGTCTCGCAGTTAGGAATGATGTACTTAGGGAAGGCGCCGAAGGTCGCGCAACCAGCCGTCCCGGCGTCCACCACCGTGGTGACCCCCGCCCGCACGCCCGCCAGGTCGGGGTGCACCGCATTCGGCCCCACCCCGTCGTACACGTGGCAGTGCACATCGATGAGCCCCGGCGTCACGATCTTGCCGGGCACCTCGATAACTTGCTTCGCCTCGTGTCGTGGGATGTTGGCCGCCACCGCCGCGATCAGCCCATTCTCGATGGCGACATCGAAGGCGCCGTTCACGCCGTTCTCCGGATCGATGACCGTTCCACCCGTCAGCAGTAGGTCGTACACGGCAGTCTCCTTACCTCTGTTCCTGCATACCTTGATTCGGCACATGCGCCACCAACGACCGCAACACGCCCGACACGTCGTCTGATTGCCCCAGGCGCCATAGGCGCACCAGCGCCGCGTCGCAGCCGCCGGCGCCCAACAGCGGCGCGGCCAGCAACCGGAACTTCGCTTCCAAGTCCCTGTCAGTCATCGGGTTGCGGGGATGCCCCTTGGGGTAAGTGCTGCGCACGGTGTGAAGCCTCCCAGCCACGGTTCGCACCGTGGTCTCCGACACCATCGCTGCCGGCGACTGCTGGGTGAACTCGGGGTTCTCGCTCACGGTGATGCGTTGCATCAGCCGTCTGAGCTGCGGGTCGGCGATGCGCTCGGGGGTGAAGCTGCGCTCGGTGACTTCGCCATCGGTCAACGCCACCGCCATCAGATACGGCAGGCTGTGGTCGGCGGTCTCTCGTGATTGCGGGTTCCACTTCGCGGGGTCCCCGGCGATCGCGCGCTTCGCCTGGGCGTAGGTCTGCACTTCGATGCTGGCGATATCGGCAACCTGTACTTGCCGGCCCAGTTCCAGCGCCATCCAGATCAACGCTTGTGCGTCATACTGCGCCGGGAAGTACTTGAGGCTGGTCTGTTCCACCACAGCCGGCTGCCCGGCGCCAAGCCCCTGCACATCAAGCGAGAGCGGCCCCGTCACCATCTCCTGCAGGCCGCTCTTCCCCTCGAACGCCGCTGAAGGCCCGGACATCCCCTGCTGCGCCACTATTGCCGCGAAAAGACCGCCCGCCGTTGCATAGGCCGTCGCACAGCCCTTCCACATCGACAGCTCGCCGGTGCGGGTCTGCCCAGTAGCGACGTTCGCCGTTGCAGCAATAGCCATCGCGTGGCCAAGCTGCGCGTGGTCCAGTCCCAACGCCTTGCCGGCTCCCGCGGCCGCGCCCAGGGCCGCCACCATGCTCTGGTCCCAACCGTCGAAGCTCATGCGTAACTGGCGGCCCACCGCATCGAACACCTGGTAGGCGGCCACCACGCTGGTGATTACATCGGCGCCTCGGTTCGATGCAATCTCCACCGCCGCCAACACGGCCGGGATCATGTCGCTGGGGTGGGCCAGTCCTCTGCCGATGTGGGTGTCGTTGCAGTCCAGGTACCGCACCATAACGCCGTTGGCGAACGCCGCCGCTTCCGGGGTCGAGACGCCGCCGCTGCCCAACACCGTTGCCCCATTGGCCGAGCGCCTAGTGGCCGCCAGTCCCCGGGCAATCCGCGCGGGCTCGCCGCCGTAGCCGCCGAGGGCGCAGCCCAGTGAGTCGATGATCCGGACCGTCGCGGCATGGCGAGTACTCGCTGGCAGCGCCTCGTACTTGAGGCCTGCCACGTACCCCGCTAGTTGCTCGGTGATGCTGTCCACGCGCTGGTCCTTCCTGCGGCGCCCGCCGGATTACCCCCGCTGGCCGACCGCCCCTCCGCCGTACGGCCTACACAATGCAGCGAAATCGGCCGTGTGTGTGCGCGCCGTCGCACCGCCTGCTTATGGTTGGCTAATAGCGCGACCGAGCGCAGGCAGCATACCTCAGTAAGCGCCGGGACAACCATACGGTACAAGGTCGACGCGTCCAGTGCGCGGTGACGCCCAGCATCCTGACGCCCAGTCCCGGTACCAGCAACGACGGTTGCGTCGGCGGCGATGTCCGCGATGGCATCTTCAGCGAGCACAGGATTGATACGTTAGCGATGGCTGGTACAGAAGGTCGTCTGGAGTTCCGCCAGCACACCAAGGTGGCGGGTAAGGGCTTCTTCGCCCTGATCGACCAGGTTGCGTACAGAAGCCCGCTTAGCGCGTAACGGTAGGCTGAGAGGAGAGGCCCGGCATTCCGCCGGGCCTCTCCTCGTTCCAGGCACTGCGCTAACGGCCCTGATACACGCCCTGGTAGCCCTGCTGCACCGGTTGCACCAAGGTGAAGGCGGCCATCTGCACTATTCGGGCGTGCTGCTGCAGCCGGAACCCATGCGGGTTCAGCACCGACAGCAGCACCTGAGGCCTCCCCTCGTAGCCCGCGTCCACCACCGCCGTGTGCACCGCCACCCCGCTGCGCAGCAGTGACGAGCGCGGCCACAACAGGATGGTGAGATCCAGCGGTGTGTGCAGCACCTCGTTGAGCGTGGCAATGTACGGACCCGGCGCCAGGTGGGTGAACCCCTCGGGGTCCCAAGCCAACTCTTGCGGATCGGGCAGCACGCGGTCGGCGTTCGACACACCAATTTGCCCGATGGTGGCGATCCAAGCCACCGAGCGCACCGTCAAGTCGATGCCATTCACCTGAAGCTGGCCCTCCGGGTCCGGCATACCCGCCAGCAACGGCGGCTGCGCGGCGAGCAGTGTGCGCAGGCTCTCACGATCCAGCGCA
>SHYE01000108.1 GCA_009692935.1 Dehalococcoidia bacterium
GAGAGTCCGGTGCATTGCTTACAGGAGGGCCGGGACCAGGAAGCGCAGCAGGTCCAGCTCGCCGGGCGAGTGGCCGAAAGCCGTGAGCATAGCGGCCGCCTCGCTGCGGTGCTGGGTGTTGTGGCTGGTAATGTGCAGCATCATCTGCCACAACGGCAGGCGGAGGGCCTCCACCTTGCCCAGCGGCCGCACGTGCTCCGTCATCAGGTCAGCGTCGCGCAGGCCATCGATGTAGCGGAGGGTCGCTCCATGCACGCCGTCCCAGGTGGCCCGCAAGGCGTTCGCTTCGGGGTAGCGTTCTGGGTCGAGGGCCGTCCGCAGCGCGGGGTCGGCGTCGCCGTCGCCGTCCCACGAGGAGAGCCACATGCGCTGACCGCCCACCAGGTGCGTCAGTGTGTCGCGAATCGACCCTCGCCCGGCGGTGCCCGGCGCTAGCCACTGCTCAGGCGTGGCATTCAGCGCGGTGTCGAACAGCCGCTGGTTGGCCCAGTTCGTGTACTCGTACAGGGTGCGGAGGTCACTGACTCGCATGATGCGCTCCGGTTCGGGCGTAGGTGTCCCTAAGCATAGCGCAACCGGCATGCGGAGGGTGACGTCACACAACCGCAATGTGTTCGTAACAGGGCAGGTGATTATCCAGATCGTCGGGGTCGGCGCGAGTCTGGCGTACGCCTCGGTGGCCTCCCTGGTCATTCTCAAGGTGCTCGACGTGATTCCGGGTCTCGGGTTGCGAATCGGGGACCACGAAGAGGCGCAGGGGATGGACGTGACTGCCCACGGTGAACGAGCCCACGGCGTGCACTAGTCCCACTTCCACAGGTGTAGCAGAGGGTGCGCGCACTGTCAAACTGTTTTTTGTGACCCCATAAAAGGGCCACAAAAGGGCCACACACTGGTGGCCCAATCACTGCGCATATAGCGAACATCGGTACTGATTTAGGAAGGACCTGGAGCCACCGGTGGGACTCGAACCCACGGCCAGCTGTTTACGAAACAGCTGCTCTGCCTCTGAGCTACGGTGGCGCTGGCATCATTTTATCCCGCCAGTGCCCTTTCGTCACCCGTCAGCACACTCCTAGACCCAGAGGCAGGTCAGCGGGCGGGGGTTGGGTTGGCTGCCGCGGGGGTGGGCGCCGGCCGGACGGGGCGTGGTCGAGGCGGCAAACGCTGCTCTTGCTCCTCGCTCAAGCCTTGAAGACTGACCACCGCTGGACCTTCGGGGAGCTGCGTCAGCCGGTTCTTCAACGTGCGAATCATGTTGCGCACCCGGCGGTTTGGCTCAGCATCGCCGCTCGCTTGCGCCTGAATCGCTTGATCAACGGCGTGCGTTAGCGTCTCGGTCACCCGCGTCACCAACCGCCGAACCATAGGGTCGGGACGGTTCGCGCGGGAGGCGTTGATGAAGTCGCTGAGCTGCTGGGGAATCTGCCGCAGGCGTACGTCGAGCTTCTCCGCCTCCGAGGAGGCCGTGGCCACGTTGACCTGCTCGATAGTGGTCTTGACGGCGTAGAGCGGGCTATCGGGAAGGCTGCCCTCCCACGCCTGTACCGCGCCGACGCCGGTGCCTGCCAGCACCAAGAGGACTAAGACCACCGCTGCCATCGAGCGGCCAAGCGCCCGCGGCCGCAGGAAGGCTCCGAGCCCCAGCCAGGCACGCTGTTGCTCGCCGCGGGCAGCCACCGCCCCCCACAAACGATACTCAAGCCGGCCCACGTACCCCGACTCGGGGTCTCCACCGGCCTGCCGTAACCGATAGACCGCGGCAAGGGCATTGCGCACCTCTGTCCTCAGCGGTTCGGGATACCCGGCGACACACTCATCGCTGGTGGCGCCGGCCGCCATCCTGGCCAAGCACGCGTCAAGCGCGCTCTCGAAGGCTGATTGATCCGATCGATGCGTGTTCATCCGTTGTCAGCTCCGAGAAGCCGCGCCAAGCTGGCCAAGGCCCGATGGTGGAGTTGGTTCACTGCATTCACGTTCTTGCCTACCTGGCGCGCCGTTTGGTCGTTACTGAACTCCAGCACGTACTTGCACAGCAAGACCTCGCGCTGCTCTGGCGTCAGCTTCTCCAGTGCGTTGCGCACCTGGTCGCGATCCGCTTCTCGTTCAAGCATGTCCTGTGGGGCCGCTGCCTTGTCGATGATAGCCGCGGTGTCCGATAGCGGCTCCACCGGACGCCGGTAGCGCTGGCGCAGCAGGTCAGCCGCCTTGTGACGAGCTATCTGGTAGAGCCAGGCGTAGAGGCCCGCCTCGTTGGTCGCTTTCAGCGCCACCAGCCCCCCAACCGCTGCCATATACACCTCTTGGGTCACCTCTTCGGCATCATCGACTGTTGGCACCCGCAACGACACATAGCGATAGACCCCGCGCACCGTCAGGCGGTACAGGTTCGCAAAAGCGTCCTCATCGTTCGCCTTGGCCCGTTGAATGGCGCTCGCTACCCCGGTGGCCACTTGATGCAAGACGGTCTCGCTCTACTTTCCTACTAGCTTAGTCGCACGCAGCCCGCTGTAATGTACGGGCGCCACGGGGCGAATCGGCGTTAACCGGCCTGCTAACGGTACGCCCCGTGCATGTGCACAATCCCCTGGTATGGGGCTGTTACCCGCCCGTCTACCCCAGATGCTTCCTCGCGTCAGCATGACCAGCTACGCGGACGGTGTCATGCCGAGGTAACGAGGCATCTGGTGGGGCGGGGCTGTGGCTTAGTGAACTATCAACGCCTGACTCATTGGGGTCCCGACGTGGTCCGCCCGTCCACCCAGATGCTTCCTGGCGTCAGCATGACACTTATACGAACGGTGTCATGCCGAGGCGACGAGGCATCTGGCGGGGCGGGGCTGCGGCATCGCGAACTATCAGCACCTGGGAATTCGGAATCCCGACGTGGTCCGCCCCTCCTCCCGGATGCTTCCTGGCGTCAGCATGACACCTATACGGACAGTGTCATGCTAGCGGAGCTGTGTCATGCCGAGGCGACGAGGCATCTGGTGGGGCGGGGCTGCGGCTTGGCGCACTAACACCACCTGACCCTTGGTTCCCACCGTGTGCCCTACAGTCATACTGCCCTCCTTAAGTATGACTGTAGGGCCACTGTATGACTCAGGCGGTAAATCCTACGGTTTCGCAGGCACTTGGTCGGCGGCGTGGTAGCTGCTGCGCACCATGGGGCCCGACTCCACGTGCTTGAAGCCGCGGGCGAGCGCTTCATCCTTCAGCACCGCGAACTCGGCCGGGGTGTAGAAGCGCTCCACCGGCGGGTGGCCGGGCGGCTGTAGGTACTGGCCGATGGTGAGCACGTCGCAGTTAACGGCGCGAAGGTCGTCCATGGTCTGCAGCAGTTCGTCGTGGGTCTCGCCCAGGCCGACGATGACGCCGCTCTTGGTCACGCCGTCGGGGGCCATCAGCTTGGCACGGCGCAGCAGCTCCATCGCCCACGCGTACTTGCCGCCGGGGCGCCAGGTGCGATAGAGCCGCGGCACCGTCTCGGTGTTGTGGTTCAGGATGTCGGGGCGGGCGTCCATCACGACTTGCAGTGCTTCTTCCCGGCCGCGGAAGTCGGGGATCAGCACCTCAATGCCGCAGTTGGGGGTGCGCGCGCGGATGCGGCGGATGGTGGCGGCGAACACCGACGCGCCGCCGTCCGCCTGGTCGTCACGGTCGACGGAGGTGATGACGGCGAAGCGGAGCGCCATGCTCTCGACGGCCCGGGCCACCCGGTCAGGCTCCTCGAGGTCGAGGGTGAGCGGGCGGCCGGTGGCGATATTGCAGTAAGCGCAGGCGCGAGTGCAGACGTCGCCGAGAATGAGGAAGGTGGCGGTGGCGTGCACTTCCCAGCACTCGCCGATGTTGGGGCACATGGCCTCTTCGCACACGGTGTGCAGCTCGCTGGTGCGCATGATGTCGCGCAGGCGGGTGTAGTTGGGGCCGCCGGGGAACTTCGCGCGAATCCAGTCGGGCAGGGGCGACCGGGCGGGTTTGGGGGCTGGTGCAGGGACCGTGGGGAGTTCTTGCATGCTTCCATGATATGCGATGGCGGTATGGCGGGTGCATGGTCCGCGGGCTGAAGCCGACGGCTTGAGTATCTGTAGTCCGACTTGGGTTCGCCAGCGGTAGACTGGGACGCATGACGACTTCCGGAAGACCGCGGATTGTGGTGCTGGGCGGCATCAACCTGAACATGGTGGCGGTGACGGCGCGCGCACCCGCGGCCGGCCAGACCGTGGTGGGGACACGGTTCCTGAGCTACCACGGTGGGAAGGGCGCGAACCAGGCGGTGGCGGCCGCCCGCATGGGGGCCGACGTGGCGTTGGTGGGGCGGGTGGGCGACGACGCCTTCGGCAGGGAGCTGCTGGCGGGTCTGGCGGAGCGTGGCGTCGATACCAAGCGTGTCGCCGTGGCGGAGGCGGTGAGTTCGGGCGTCTCGCTGATTACGGTGGAGACCGGCGGACAGAACCGCATCATCCAGGTGCCGGGGGCGAACCACACCTGCGGGCCGGCCGAGGTGGAGCGAGCGCGAGCGCTGCTGCCGGGCGCGTCGATGCTGCTGTTGACGCTGGAGCTGCCGCTACAGGTGGTTGCCGCCGCTGCGGAGGCGGCCACTGCCGCCGGTGTGCCGGTGATGCTGGACCCCGGGCCCGCCAAGCCAATACCGGCGGAGCTGTACCGCTTCTGCAGCGTGATCACGCCCAACGAGACTGAGGCGGCGACGCTGGTCGAGTTTCCGGTGGACGACGACGCCTCGGTAGTGCGGGCAGCCCGAGAGCTGCAGCGGCGGGGAGCGGCTAGCGTGGTGGTGAAGCTGGGCGGCCGTGGTGCATACGTGGCGATAGCTGACAGCGGCGAGTTCGTGCCGGCGTTCGCGGTGGCGTCGGTGGACTCGGTGGCGGCGGGCGATGCGTTCAATGGGGCGCTGGCGGTCGCGCTGGCCGAGGGGTGGCCGCTGCACGAGGCGGTGCGGGTGGCTTCGGCGGCGGGCGCGCTGGCGGTAACGCGCCACGGAGCGCAGGATGCGATGCCGCAAAGGTCCGAGGTGGAGGCGCTGCTGACTGAGGGCAAGTAGCGCGGAATGGCATGGCTGTCGCGCACTCAGGCACGGATAATGCGTGCAAAATCGGCCCCAATGGGGCTTGTTTGGCGCTTTCGGGCGCGTTTTGGGCTGATTTTATGCCTGGCAGCGAGTTTGAATCGAAGAAAGCTATGTTTACGCGATCCTGCGTGGCCCCAGCGCCGATTGCTTGGGTTCGCGGGGCGTGGCGCGGTGACGCTGGCATGGGTAGAGGGTACGCCGGTGCGGTGCGATAGGCGAATGTTGGTGGCACAGGGAGGGGGCAGCGCGAGCGTGATGCCTTCGAGGAGGGGCGGTGGTGGCGGGACTGGGGCCACCCTCTCTTTAGTGCTCTCCCTCAAGGGAGCGAGTTTCCCATCCGCGGAGTGGAGGATATGTCGCGAGGCGACCTTTGCCGGGACGTGGGAATCGCCACCCCTGCCAAGAGCGCGCCGCCCTCCCTGGACTCACCCGCTAGCCGGCTGGTTACGGCGGTTGCTCCTGGCGGGCGAGGTACTCAGCGCTTTGCATGAGGCGGTCGCGGATATGGTCGAGGCTCGCCTGGTACCAACTGCGGAGGCCGGCCCGATCGTCGGGGATGGGGTCGCGGCCGAGCAGCTCGAGGTAGAGGTCGCGCCCGGCCCGCACCCAGCGGCCCTCGGAGGATTCGGCGAGCTGATGTTCGACGTTGGCGAGGGGCTGGCCGCTGTCGATCCAGCGGTGGAGGGCGGCACGGTCGCCCAACAGCGGGTCACGGACGAGCGTGTTGAGGTAGAGGTTGCGCACGGGCTGCAGGCGCTCCCACTCGCCGGTGCGGCGGAGTTCAGCGTCCAGCCCCAACCGGTCGACCTCGCTAGCGGTTCAGTACAGCCGCCCCGCGGTCTCGGGGTCGCGGCACAGGTTGCAGCGGTAGGCATCGATCACCATCAGCGTGCGGTCGTCGGCGGTGATGCGGGTGCCGGTCATAGTCCCATGTCGATAGGGCTGCTCGGGGTAATCCTTGGTCCACACGCCGGCGAAGCTGCCGCAGTCGGTGCTGGCTTGGATATCGAAGGCAACCGAAAAGCGTAACTCCCGGACATCCGCCCATCCCCCCGTCAGCCGCGAACGATCCGTCGTCGGTGGGTCACCCGAAACAAAGTAGGAGCCTCCGAGGCGGCGCGCATCGGGGCCCCATTCCCCGATTCCGAAGTGAGACTGCTTATACGATGTCCAAAGCAGCCTCAGGATTGCAGGCGTATCGTCTCTCCGTATGTCCCAGAGCCCACCCCATTGGCAGTCGTGAGCAGTAGCGGCTGCCCTCGCCGGGAGCGCGAGCTGCATCGACAGAATGAGGATCGCTAACGCCAATCTCATGAGCCCAGTATAGGCTCAAGCATCATCGTCTCGGGTAGCGGTCGTGGCCAAGACCCAGGACGTAGGGTGGCCAGTAGCTCTTAGTGACCATGCCGGTGGTTTGGTCGCCGCACGTAGCCTGAACGGCGGGGTCGCTGAAGCTCATCTCTGCACTCCGCAGGTGGAGGGCACCCCAGGTCCAGCGTGGTGGCATGAAGCACACATACTCCCTGGAGAAGGCTGCCACCGTGAGCCTCGATTCGAACCCCCCGCCGCGGCCGCTAAAGGTGATGGCGCCGCCATACTCCAGCCTGACATGGCCGGTGTGCTGCAGTGCGAGCGGGAACCGAGTGCCGCCGAGGCTTCCTTGCCAGCAGTCGTAGACGAGGATCAGCGGAGTATTCGGCTCGTACAGCCGTAAACACTCGGACAGGGTCACTCGCTGGGCCGTACTCGCGAAAGGCAGTAGCACCATCCCGGCCACGGCAGTAGCCACGGGCGCCTGCTCGCCAAACGCACCGGGCTCAAAGCCCAGCTCTCGCCGTCGCCCGGATGCCCGTGCCCCACTCGTCATCCTTCGACGCTGCCCGGGTCTCCAGCCCCTCGACTATCTGCTTGGTCCAAGCGGTGGCCTGAGCCCGCTGGGTTGGTTCATGCACCGTCCTCCGCGTGGCCATGGCCTCTCGTACCGCTGTCTTCGTGGCCTGGACGCTATCACCGCTGCTCGTGGCAACCGGCTCGGTGAAAGGCGTCGGCTCCTGTTGCCCGACGGCAACGCACGCCAGCGTGGCGGCGATGATGAGAACGCCGAGGACGAGCAGGTGTGGGAGCACTCGTGTTGCCATGTCCGTAGCCTAACGCTCGCATCGAAGCAACACCCGTCGCCGACCCTACGCCATCCCGACGAAAATCCCATGCCGTTGCGGAGCCCGACACCGCAACTCTCCTCCACTTCTGGCACGCGACCTTTCCTAAGAGGTCAGACTTGATGAGGCCATCGCCCAGTGCGCTCTGAATCCGCGGCCTTCAGCGGAGCGTTGGCTCTTCCCGCCCGCCCACCCGCAGGGTCTCGAA
>SHYE01000109.1 GCA_009692935.1 Dehalococcoidia bacterium
CTGCAAGGGCAACCAACCATGACCGCACGCATCGAATGGCGCACCAAGGGTAAGGGCAACGATGCCTTGCTGTTCGTGAACGAATACAGCGAGGCCGGCGACACCGTCATCAAGACCTGGAACGCCGACCCCACCAGCATCGCCGACTTCCTGAACCAGATGGAGGGGCTGGACACGGCCAACGCCGGCCTTGAGTCCGACGTGAACCAGCGTAACCCCCTCCAATGGGGCGACCTCGTGATCTCCCGCGCGCAGCCCGGCGGCGACGTGCTCGACATCGACCCCGAGATCTACTGGGACCAGATCTACTACTGGTTCCGCTCCCGCGGGCGCGACCCGCACCCCCAGCGCCGCAAGCGGTAGCCCGACCCCGTAGGGGCAGACCCGCGTGTCTGCCCCAGAACCGCCCGCCCTGATCGTTGGTTTAGGTCCCGATACGCGCCAATGGGTGGAGGCTGGTGGGCAGACACGTGGGTCTGCCCCTACGATTATCCGAGCGTCGGTCTCACCCGGACGCTTCTACCCTCCTCCAACTCCTCCCTCCAAGGGAGGAGAGCCTAATCAGAACCCTCTCCCCCTGGGAGAGGGCAGGGTGAGGGTCCCCTACCCCGCCTGCGGCATCACGCTGGCCAGCCAGTACTCGAGGCTGTCCACCAGAGCCATCCAGCTCGCCTCGATGATGTTGCTGGAGCAGCCGACCGTGCGCCAGACCCGTTCGCCATAGCTGCTCTCGATGAGCACCCGTACCTGGGCTTCGGTGCCCTGCGTGCCCTCCAGAATGCGCACCTTGTAGTCCACCAGGTTCACGTTGGCCACCTGGGGGTAGAACTCCACCAACGCCTTCCGCAGCGCGGCATCCAGCGCGTTCACGGGACCATTGCCCTCGGCGGCGGTATGGAACTGGCGGCCGTCGACGACCACCTTCACCGTGGCCTCCGACAGCATGGTGTCGCTGTCGCGGCGGCTCTCCCGGCGGTGCTTCTCCACCACTACCATGAAGTCCACCAGATCGAAGGGGGCGGTGTAGCCCTCGTCCATGCGGCGCACCAGCATCTCGAAGCTGGCCTCGGCGCCCTCGTACTGGTAGCCCAGCTGCTCCATCGCCTTTACCTTGTTCACAATCTGGCGCACCCGCGGGTCGCGCGCGTCCAGCTTCAGCCCCAGCTCCTCGGCCTTCTGCACCACGTTCGAGCGGCCGGCCAGCTCCGAGACCAGGATGCGCTTGCGGTTGCCCACCGACGCCGGCGGAATATGCTGGTAGCTCTCCTCCACCTTGCTCATCGCATCAGCGTGCAGACCAGCCTTATGCGTGAAGGCGTTCAGGCCCACAAAGGGCGCACGAGGCTCGGGCCGGATGTTCGCCAGCTCGGCCACGTAATGCGAGAGGGCGGTCAACTCCGCCAGCTTCTGCGGCGCCACCAGCGGCACGCCCATCTTGAGCTGCAGCACCGGGATGATGGAACACAGGTTGGCGTTGCCACAGCGCTCGCCGTAGCCGTTGACGGTGCCCTGTACCTGCACCACGCCCTCGTCCAGCGCCGCCAAGCTGTTGGCCACCGCCAGGTCACAGTCGTTGTGCACGTGGATGCCCAGGTCCAGCTTGGTCAGCTTCTGCACGGCGCGCACGGCGGTGCGGATGTCAGTGGTGATGGAGCCGCCGTTCGTGTCGCACAGCACCAGGCATTCGGCGCCGCTCTCGGCCGCGGCCATCAGGCACTTGAGCGCGAAGTCGCGGTTGGCGCGGTACCCGTCGAAGAAGTGCTCGGCGTCCAGAAACACCCGGCGGCCCTGCGCCCGCAAGTAGCGCACCGAGTCGGCGATCATCCGCAGGTTCTCGGCCTGGGTGGTGTGCAGCACCTTGTCTACGTGCAGGTCCCAGGTCTTGGCCACCAACGTGCAGACTGAGGCGCCGCTGTCCATCAATGCGCGGATGTTGGGGTCGTCGGCGGTGTCGCCGCCGGCCCGGCGGGTCATGGAGAACGCGGTGACCACCGCGTTGCGCAGCGGCAACCTCTGCACGCGCTGAAAGTAGTCGGCGTCCTTGGGGTTCGAGCCGGGCCAGCCGCCCTCGATGTAGCTGACTCCCAGGTCGTCAAGCCGCCGGGTGATCTCGAGCTTCTCTTCAGCCGAGTACGAGATGCCCTCCATCTGGGCCCCGTCTCGCAGCGACGTATCGTACAGCACTACCTGCATAGCAGCCTCCGCCGATCGATTCCCTTCCCTAGCAGGGAGGGGCTAGGGGAGGGTTGCACCCCCCGCCTTACTACTAGCGACGCTTCTACCCCACCTAACCTCCCCCTCCAAGGGGGAGGAACCCGAGCATTCCCCTCCCTTGGAGGGAGGCGTGAGGGGAGGGTAGAACCCCCCACCTTACTGCAAGCGACGCCTCTACCCCCAACCTTACTGCAAGCGACGCCTCTACCCCCAACCTAACCTCCCCCTCCAAGGAGGAGGAACCCGAGCATTCCCCTCCCTTGGAGGGAGGCGTGAGGGGAGGGTAGAAGCTCGCTCCCGAAAGCAACTTTGCGGATGAGCGCGGTCCTCGACCCTCTCCTCACCTCCCACAGCTAGGGGGAGGAACGACGCTAAGCGACAAAAAACCCGCCCCTCACTGAGGGACGGGAACATTCCCGCGGTACCACCCTGGTTCCCGCTCACGCGGGCACTCGATAGACGCTATCACGTCCTGCCCTGGTAACGGTGGGCTTCCGGCCGTGTCTACTGGTCCACCTCGTGGACGTTCGCCCGGCAGCTCGGGAGGGATCTTCGGGGCGCTTGCCGTGTCTGCTTCCACCACACCAGACTCGCTGGACGGCGCGTTCGCCCGTACTCGTCTCCTTCGACGCTTATACGTGCAAATGCTACCGAGCGCGGTCACACTATGTCAATCGCAGCCGCGCCACCAGGGGCCGTGGAACGCTAGCATGCACGAGAGCGCGGAATCGCGGAACTATAGGAGGGCAAGCGAACGGTCCGCCCCAGCCGGGGATAACCACGACCTCGCAACCGGCGTGACGCCACAGAGCCACCACGAGTACTATGCCCTCACTACCCCAGCGTTAGGAGCGCCATGCCCCGAACCATCATCTCCAGCGGCACCCCCTGGGAAGCAGCCGGAGCCTATGCCCGCGCGGTGCGAGTGGGCGACGTAGTGTATGTCAGCGGCACCACCGCCAGCGACGCTACCGGCACCCCGCAACACCCCGGCGACCCTGCGGGTCAGGCCGAGTACATCCTGCGCAAGATCGACAGCGCGCTGCAGCAGGCCGGTTCCAGCCTGCGCGAGGTGGTGCGCGTCCGCACCTACGTTACCGATATCACCCAGTGGCGGGCCGTCTCGGCCGTCCACGCCCGCCACTTCCAGGGCATCCTGCCCACCTCAACTCTGGTGGAGGTCTCCCGCCTGGTCGACCCGCAGCACCTGGTGGAGATAGAGGTGGAGGCCGTCATAGGGTCGGCGCCGTGAGGTTCTCGATCCGGCTGAATAACGACCTGCCGGCTTCCGAGTACCCCCGACTGGCGCAGGCCGCCGAAGCCGCGGGGTTCCATCAGTTCTGGGTGAGTGATGATCTGTTCTTGCGCAGTGCACCGGTGCTGCTGACGGCGGTGGCGCTGGCCACCACCCGCATCGAGCTGGGCACCTGCATCGTGAACCCCTACACCATGCATCCAGCCGAGATGGCGATGATGGCTGCAACGTTGGACGAGGTGTCGGGCGGCCGCTTCAACCTGGGCATCGCAGCCGGCGCCGGCGAGTTCCTGAAGTGGGTGGGCATTACTCAGGAGGCGCCACTAGCCGCGACGGTGGAGACCATCCAGGCCGTCAACCGCCTACTGGCGGGGGAGGCTGCGCCGATGCAAGGCCGCTTCCTGCGCTGGACGTCCCAAGCCTACATGCGCGCCCGGCCACTGAGGCGAGTACCCATCTACCTGGGCGCCATGGGACCGAACATGCTGCAGGCCATCGGTCAGTACGCCGACGGCGGTCTGCCGCTGCTGCTGCCGCCCGAACACCTGGAGACCGTGCTCCCGCTGGTGCGGCGCGGCGCCGAGCTGGCCGGCCGCAGCCTCGACGACATCGACCTAGCGGCCTGCATCTGGTGCTCGCTGGCCGACAACCAGGCGGAGGCCGAGGCGCCGCTGCGCGACAAGATCGTCTATTATGGGCACGCCATGGGGCCGCTCATCTGGGAGCGCCTGGGCGTCACCCGCGCCGACTTCGACCCTATCGAGCACGCGGTGATGGTGGAGCAGGACGCCGTCAAGGCCCGTGGGCTGGTGAACGAGCGCATGCTGCGGATCGGCGTTGCCGGTACCGTGGCCGACCTGATGCCGAGAGTCGAGGCGCTGGTTGCCCAGGGCGCGCGCCACGTCAGCTTTGGCCCACCACTGGGCCCCGATCCTGCGGAAGCCATCGCCACCCTGGGGCGTTCCGTCATCCCCCACTTCAAGGACCGTTGACGTGCCCGACTTCGAGCTGTGGGACCTTCGTGTCGAGGTAGCCGCCATCGAGGGACGCTCGGTGTGCGGCTTAAGGGTCGGCGACTGGTTCGAGGTGACCGAAAGCAGCAAGCTCCGCATGCCGGAAGGCCGGCACTTCTGCCTGTACGCGCTCTCGGCGGTATTGCCGCGCCTCCCAGCTAAGCAGCGCGACGGCGCCACCGGCGACTGGCTGGCGCAGGATAGCCTGGTGGCGTGCCCCGACCCCGAGGAGCGCCTCACCATGCGCATCGCCCGCACCCAGCGCCGCACGCTGCACACCCACGACCTGACCTAAGGAACCCATGCCCCAAGAAGTCTCCGTGGCCTTCCAGACCGACAAGACGCCGCAGCAGTACGTCGCGCTGGCGCAGCAGGTGGACGAGTATGACCTGGACGCCGTGACCGTCTACTGCGACGCCCCCTACCACCCCAGCTACGGGCCGCTGCTGCTGATGGCACTGCACATCCACCGCGCCCGGTTGGGCCCCGCCTGCATCCCACCCTCCCGCATCCACCCCATCGACCTTGCGGTGGAGAGCGCGCTGCTGGAGGGCCTGGCGCCGGACCGCACCTACCTAGGACTGGCCCGGGGCGCCTGGCTGCCGCAGCACGGCATCGCCGAGCACCAACCACCCATCCAAGCGATCCGCGAGGCGGTGGAAATCGTCCGTCTGCTGCTCTCGGGCGGCGACGAGCTGAAGGTCGGCGGCTCGGCCAACCCCGACCTGGTGCCGGTGATACGGAGCTACCTGGCACAGGGCGAGGCGCGGGCTAGCCGTGTCCAGGGCGCCGTCGGCATCGCGGTGGGCGCCGTCTGCGTGTGCGACGAGGACCGGGACGCGGCCCGCGGCACTGCTCGCCGCTCGATGGCCATCTACCTGCCCGTCATCGCGCTGCTCGACCCCACGCTGGATATCGACCCCGAGCTGATGCGCCGCCTCGACGAGCTGACCAGCCGCCACCAAGCTGAAGACGCCGGCCGCCTGGTGTCCGACGATTTGCTGGAGCGCTTCGCCTTCGCCGGCAACGCCGATGACCTGATCCGCCAAGCCGAGGCGCTGTACGCCGCAGGTGCTACTCGAGTCGAGTTCGGCACGCCCCACGGCCTGGAGCACCCCGAAACCGGGCTCCGGCTTATCGGCGAACGGGTGGTACCCGCATTGCGCTCCGGAGGACGCTGACCCATGGCCCACGACGCCACCACCGCCAATGCCTACAGTCACCGCATCGCCGAGTTCGTGGCGAGCCTGCGCTACGAGGACGTGCCCGCCGAGGTGCGCCAGCGCATCAAGCTGCTGATGCTCGACGCCCTCGGCTGTGCCCTCTACGGCGCCGACCTGGAGTGGTGCCGCATCCTGCAAGACACCCTCGGCCGGCTGGACACGTCCGACGCCTGCACGGTGTGGGGCACGGGCCGGCGGCTGTCGGCGCCGCACGCAGCGCTGGTGAACGGCACCCAGGTCCAGGGCTTCGAGCTCGACGACGTGCACCGAGCCGGCGTGCTGCATGTCGGCGCCGTCGTCCTGCCTGCGCTCATCGCCATCGCCGAAAGCCGCCCCGGCATGACCGGCCGAGCGTTCCTGACCGCCGCAGTCGCTGGCTACGAGGTCGGGCCGCGGGTCGGCCTGTGCATGGGCCCCGAGCACATCGGCCAAGGCTGGCACTCGGGCGCCACCCTCGGCGTGTTCTCGGCCGGGGCAGCAGCAGCCCGCGGCCTGGGGCTCGATATCGGCCGCACGGTACACGCGCTGGGCATCGCCGGAACCCAGGCATCGGGCCTGATGGCGGCGCAGTATGGCGCTATGGTCAAGCGCATGCACGCGGGACGAGCGTCGCAGAGCGGGCTGTACGGCGCGCTGCTGGCGGAGGGCGGCCTCACCGGTATCGTCAACGTGCTGGAGAGCGAGTACGGCGGCTTCTGCACCACGTTCTCCCGCTCGCAAGACCGCTTCGACCTGCAGCAACTCACGGCAGGCCTCGGCGAGACCTGGCAAACGATGGGTGTCGCGCTCAAGTTCTACGCCTGTGTCGGCAGCAACCACACCACCCTCGACGCGCTGCGCGACATGCAACGGGAGCGCGCCTTCGGCCCCGCTGACGTCGACCACATCCTGGTACGCGGCTCGCAGGTCACCATGGACCACGTCGGCTGGGCCTACGAGCCGCAGGGGCTGACCTCGGCCCAGCTCAACCTGCCCTACTGCGTGGCCACCTACCTGCTGGAGGGCGACTGCTTCGTCGACCAGTTTACCGAGGCGATGGTGGCCGACCCCACCCGCATCGCGCTCTCCCGCAAGGTGGCGGTGGCCCACGACGCCGAGATCACGGCCAAAGGCGCCTACTACCGCCACATGGTGCACGTCGAGGCCCACCTCACCGACGGCACGACCCTCCGTCGCACCGTCGAGGCGCCACGCGTCAGCGAGCACTCCTTCGCCTCCGAGGCTGACGTCGTGGAGAAGTTCGAGAAGCTCGCCATCAAGGCCTTGCCGCGCCCCCAGGTCGAGCGCCTGCGCGACGCCATGCTGGGCCTGGAATCGCTGCCCGACGCCGCCGACCTAGCGCGGCTCATGGCAACTTAGGCTGGAGGCCAACTCTGGCGGAGCGTCCAGAGAGGCGGCAGCCTCGGCGCTTGCCCTGAGCTGGCCGAAGGGGCAGGGGATCCGAGGGGCGTCCCCCTAGTTCCTAGAGTATCGTGGGTGGGGGCGCGGAAAAGATGCGCTCCTCCGTAGGCCGCGACGCTTCAGTTGTGCATCTATACGACATCGAGGACAGCACCGCAGCGCGGACGGTCCGCCGTTGACCACCACCAGACCCACCACGAAAGGACCCTGAACCCATGAACTTCGGCTTCACCCTCCCCATGCGGGGCCCCCTCAGCGCCCCCGACAGCCTCGCCGCCATCGCCAAGGCCGGCGACGACCTCGGCTTCGGCCTGCTGGCCCGCCGCGTCCA
>SHYE01000110.1 GCA_009692935.1 Dehalococcoidia bacterium
CAACCAGGCAACAATCTCGTGCTGTCGATAAACGCAGACCTACAGCGCTTCATGGCACAGGCGTTGCAGGAATCGATGGGCCGGTCTCGCTTTGCCGCTGCGGTGGCTATGAACCCCAAGAATGGCGAGATCCTCGGCTTGGTCTCGCTGCCGACCTTCGACCATAATGCGTTCGGAGGCGGCATCAAACAAGAGGCATTAACCAAGCTTCTCGAGGATCCACGGCGCCCGCTACTGAACTACGCCATCGGTGGAGCATACCCGCCGGGCTCCACGTTCAAGGTGGTTACCGGTTCCGGCGCGCTACAGGAAGGCATTGCCAAGACCAGCACGGTGATTACCTCTACCGGGTCGATTTCGGTGCCGAACCAGTACAACCCCCGCATTCTGTATTACTTCTACGACTGGGCCGCGCTGGGTTCGCTCAACTTCCACGGCGGTCTCTCTATGTCATCAGACGTCTACTTCTACTACCTGGGGGGCGGCTATCGTGACTTCAAGGGCTTGGGCCCCACCCGCCTAGCGAACTACGCCCGAATGTTTGGTTTGGGCGAATCCACCGGCATCGACCTGCCCGGCGAAGCTCGGGGTTCGGTGCCCGACCCGCAATGGAAAGAGGAAACCTTCCACGAGGAATGGCTGGTAGGCGATACCTACAACTTCTCCATCGGCCAGGGGTTCATGCTCTCTACACCACTGCAGATAACCAGAGTACTGGCCGCCATACTGAACGGTGGCGAGGTGCTGCAGCCACGCGTGGTGAAAGAGGTGCAGGACTCGGCAGGGAACGTGGTGACGCGCTACGACAAGTCGGTGGTCCGCAAGCTGGCGATTGACCAGGCGCACTTAGATGCGCTGCGGACCGGCATGGAGCAGTCGGTGCGTACCGGCGCGGCTCGCAGCGCCCAGCGGCCGGGGGTGGACATCGCCGGCAAGACGGGCACCGCTGAGTTCGGCGAAGCCATCGGCAATCGTGTTTATGAGACGCATGGCTGGTTTATGGGCTACACCCCGTCGACGGACCCAGACATCGCGGTCACGGTATTCTTCGAGCAAGGAGCCGGTGGCGCCACCGCGGCCCCCACGGCAGGCAAGATTCTGGAGTACTACGCCAAGACTATCAAGCCGAACCAGCGATGAGGGTGCAACACGTTTTTGTAATACCTGGCAGAGCCGCGCGCCTGGGAACCCTAGCGGTCTTGGCCGGCATAGCCTTCGGACCAGCGCGTCTTTCCCGCCCACCCACCCCGGCACTTCCTAGGAATGGCGGACCCTTCGACGCTGCTCGGGACAGGCACCCCCAAACTCCCGTCGCTTCGACGAAGCCCGGGACGAATAGGAAGTGTGCGCCCCTTCCTGCACCATCCCCGCCGGCGTCACAGCGCCGCAGGCCCCACCCTTCGGGATACCTACAAGAAAGCGGTGCACCCCAGCGATGATTGCACGGCGCCCGCTGCTGCAACTCGATTGGGGAATGCTGCTGCCCTCCGTCGCCCTCACTACCATCGGGATTCTGCTGGTATTCAGCGCGTCGTTCCACCAAGGAACCTCTTCCGTTCTTGTGAGCAGCCACTGGTTCCGGCACAGCATGTTCGCTTTGGTAGGGCTCGGCATAATGCTGGTGGTGGCGCGCCTCGACTACCGTGTCTTTCGCACCTTCACGCCGCACATCTACCTGGCGACGCTTGCCCTGCTGGCGTTCGTGGATGTGGCAGGGCAGGAAGTGTTGGGGGTGCGCCGCTGGATTGACTTAGGCGTGCTTCAACTGCAGCCGTCGGAGTTGGCCAAGTTCGCGACCATCCTGGCGCTGGCCCGTCTCTTCTCGGACTACAAGGACCAGGCGGCCAAACCGCACATGCTGGTCATCTCGCTGCTCTTGGTCGCCCCGTGCACCGCCCTGGTCTTCGTGCAGCCAGACCTCGGCACCGCCATCATCTTCGGGTTTATCTGGCTCGGGATGGCGGTCATGGCCGGCGTCCGCGCGTTCTACCTGGGGGCCTTAGGAGTGGTTGGGATCGCCGCCACGATTCCAGCATATCTGTTCCTACTGAAGGAGTACCAGCGCGAGCGCGTGCACACCTTCCTAGATCCTGCTTCCGACCCGCTGGGGGCCGGCTACAACATCCTGCAATCCGAGATCAGCGTTGGGTCGGGCGGGTTGCTTGGCAAGGGCCTGCTGAACGGCACCCAGAGCCAACTGCACTTTCTGCGAGTGCAGCAGACCGACTTCATTTTCAGCGTGCTCGGTGAGGAGTTGGGGTTCGTGGGAGCGGCTCTGGTGTTCGTGCTGTTCGCGGTGCTGCTGTGGCGTGGCTTGGAAGCGGCGGTCAACGCGCGCGAGGACTTTGGGCGGCTGGTGGCAACCGGCGTGGTGGTGATGATACTCGCACAGGCGGTCATCAACATCGGCGTCAACATCCGCATCTTCCCGGTGACCGGCATTCCCTTGCCATTTATCAGCGCTGGCGGCTCATCGTTGCTTACGATGTTCTTCGCCTTGGGCGTCCTGCAAAGTGTGTACCGGTACCGCACCAAGCCTCGCTGGTAGCCGCTACACGCGGAGGGGCGGCATCGCGCCCACTGGCACCTCAATCAGCACCGGCTGGTTCAGTTGCAGCGCCTCCTTGAGCGTGGCCTGCAACTGTTTGGGGTTGGTGGCACGCATGCCCGCCACGCCAAAGGCCTCGGCAAGCTTCATGAAATCGGGGTTCAACAGGTCGCTGGCGATGGTACGCCCGTTATAGCTGAGTTCCTGGATGCGCTTCACGTTGCCATAGGCGTTGTCGTTAAAGAGCACCGTTACCAGGTTGATCTGGTGCCGGACGGCGGTCGATAGCTCCTGCACGTTATACATAAAGCCGCCATCGCCCGTGATGCACACCACCTTACGGTCGGGTGCCGCCACCTGAGCGCCCAGCGCCGTGGCGAACCCATAACCAAGCGTGCCCTGGTATCCCGGCGTGATAAACGAGCGCGGCGCGTACACCGGAAACGCCGAGCGCGACCAATAGGCCACCTGGGTCATTTCACCCACCAGAATGCCGTCCTCGGGCAGGGCTTCACGGACTGCCATGGCCATGGGCGCGCGATGTTCGTCGCGGTAGGCATCGGCCCGCACCTGCTCTTGCACCGCCCGCAACTCGTCCTCACGCGACTCGCGGTGGCGGTTAAGCGGGGCGGCCGCGCGCATCAGCGCCGTCAGCCCGGCCTTTGCGTCGGCCACCAGCCGCACGGTCGGTTCGTAGTTGCGCCCGACCTCCTCAGGGTCGATGTCGAGCTGGATGACGATCTGGTGCGGCTTAACGCCCCAAGGTTGCGTGGCAGGCTGCAGGAAGCGGGTGCCTACTGCCAGCACGACATCGGCGTCGGGTAGCAGGTACTTGCCGGCACTGGGCATCTGCGCAAGGTAGTGTTCGTCGGAAAGCGCGCCTCGGCCCTCGGACGACATCACCACGGGCGCCTGCAGCAACTCCGCGAGCTGCTGCAGCTCCTCCCAGGCGGCGCCGAGGATCACGCCCCCTCCGGCGAAAATGACCGGCTTCTGCGCCTCGCCCAACGCTCTCGCCGCAGCGGCTATCGCCTCCGGGTCGGCCTCGGCCGCCGCGGTAGTGGTTGGTTCCAGCAGGCGGACGTTGGCCGTCGCCTCCAGAATATCCGGCGAGACCTCGATCTCCACCGGCCTGGGCCGGCCGGTGGTCAACTCGTGGAACGCCAGCCGAACCACTTTGGTCACGTCTTCCGGCCGCTCGGCTCGGGCCGCCCACTTGGTGACCGAGGTCACCACGCCAAGCTGGTCCTTGATCTCGTGGAGCATGCCCTTGCCCTTGCCGATCATCGCTGAATCAATCTGGCCTGATATGCAGAGTACGGGCGATGAGCACGCGTAGGCGGTGGAGAGGCCGGCGGTCGCGTTCAGCAGCCCAGGGCCGGGCACCACCACACAGACGCCCACTTTGCCACTGGTGCGGGCGTAACCGTCGGCCATGTAGGACGTCGCTTGCTCGTGCCGGGTATGGATGACGCGAATCGCGTCTTGTTCGTCATAGAGCGCGTCGAAGAGCCAGTCGAGCTGGACGCCCGGCAAGGCGAAGATGACCTCCACGCCCTCCTTCTTGAGCTGTTGAACCAAGGCCTGGCCACCCGTGAGAACCGGCATCCGTACGCCTCCTGAACGCTTGTGCACGCATCGTAGAGGCGGCCAGCGGCCCCGTCAATGGCCGTACGGCGCTCAGGAGTCAGTCGGATGCTACGAAGGACGCCACCGCATTCGCAAAGGCGTCGGGGGTGACGTTTACATCGCCTTTAAACGGGACGTCGGCGATCGAGATGATGTAGACAATGGAGGTGATGGTAATGGTGAGACCGGCGATCAGTACGGCGTGGAACCGGCGGCTACGCAGGTTGAAGGCGTAGGTGAAGGCCACAGTCAGCATGCCGCCGCCAACCAGCGTAATCCACATGACTGGGTGCAGCTCGGCCCGGCTTTGCAGAATGCGCGAGCACCGGTTGACCGACATGACATGGTAGCGATCGAGTGCTTGAGTGTAGAGGATCTGGTCACGCATCGTGTCGACGCGCAGGCGTCCGATGGCCACTCCCCAAACCTCGCTTCACGAGGTAACGCACCATATTAGCCAATGGGCGGTCCTCCTCTAGAGACGCCCGCTCCAGCGCCATGAACAACTCAAGTGGGAATGAAACAGTGACTTTGACTCCAGGGCCTTCCACCGCGGGCTCCCGTGCTCCTTAGGCCATCATAATGCTGTCACTCGCCTACCATGAGCAGTTTCTATGGCTAGAACAGCATTTTACCTATCCTCACAATTCGCATCCCAGCCATCACCGGGGCGGTAACGCGCAGAAGGGGAGACCCACGGGGTCCCCCCTTCTCTCTTATCCACGTCTACAGTGGCTAGCCGGGCCCTGCCTTCGCAATACGCTCACGCACCAACTGCCAACCCTCGAGCGCATCCTTGATGTTGGCCAAAGCCTCCTCAAAGGAGTCGCCCTCCGACCAGCATTCCGGTGCGTCTGGCACGCTCACCACATAGCCCCCCTCGTCGGCGGCCTCGAACTCATAGGTGACGCCATCGTCGATCACCAGGAACTTGGTGGCAGTGGTCATCGCATTAGGCCAGTGTAGCTACCTCGGCGGCTTCACCCTGCGTCACCACAATCTCGCCATCAGCCAGGTCGATGATCACCAGATCACCGGGCGAGAAGCGGTTCTCGAGCACCGCCTCGGACAATTTATCCTCCACGGTGTCCTGAATCAAGCGGCGCAGGGGACGGGCACCCAGGGCTTCGTCGTAGCCCTTCTCGCCCAACCATTCCTTGGCCGCCTGGGACACCTCGAACTTGATGCCCTTCTCTTCCATTTGCTTGGTCACGTTGCGGAGCTCGAGTTCGACGATCTCGTGCAGCTCTTCCTTCTGCAAGGCGTGAAACACCACGGTGGCATCAATGCGGTTGAGCAACTCGGGGCGGAACGCCTTCTGCAACTCACCCGTCACCTTCTCCTTCATCTTCTCGTAGCGGTCCTTGGCGGTCTTCAACTCATCGCGCTGAACGGCGAAGCCAAGGGTCGTGTCCCGCCGGATGAGTTCAGCCCCAAGGTTGCTGGTCATCATAATGACGGTGTTACGGAAGTCGACCTTCCGCCCCTTGGCATCGGTGAGGTAGCCGTCCTCGAAGATTTGCAGCAGCATGTTGAAGACTTCGGGGTGAGCCTTCTCGATCTCGTCGAGCAGGATGGCGCAGTACGACTTCCGCCGCACAGTATCGGTCAACTGTCCGCCATCCTCGTAGCCAATGTATCCGGGAGGCGCCCCAACCAACCGGGCGACCGAGTGCCGCTCCATGAACTCTGACATGTCGAGCTTGATGAGTGCGTCTTCGCTGCCAAACATGAACTCGGCCAGCGCCTTGGCCAACAACGTCTTGCCCACGCCTGTCGGGCCGAGGAACATGAACACACCAATCGGGCGCTTGGGATCCTTTAGACCGGCGCGTGCCCGCCGCATGGCCTTGGCGATGATCTCGATGGCCTCGTGCTGGCCAATGACGCGTTTGTGGAGGGCGTCCTCCATGTGCAGCAGCTTGCTGGATTCTTCGCTGGCCAGCCGCATGACCGGGATACCGGTCCACATGCTGACGACCTGTGCGATGTCCTCTGAGCCCACGGTCGGCTGGTCGGCGCTCGCAGCGCCCTCGACACCACCCTCCATCGACTCGATCTTCTCGACGAGCTTGAGTTCGCGGTCGCGTAGCTCGGCCGCGTACTCGTACTGCTGGGCCGCGATCGCGGCTTCTTTCTCGCGGCGCACACTCTCAAGGCCACGCATGGCTTCCTTCACGGAGGGAGGAAGCTGCGAACGCTTGATGCGCACTCGGGAAGACGCCTCATCAATGAGGTCGATGGCCTTGTCGGGTAGGAAACGGTCGGAGATGTAGCGGGCGGAGAGGTGCGCAGCCGCCTCAAGCGCCTCCTGGCTAATCGTCAGCCGGTGATGGTCTTCGTAGCGGCCCTTGATGCCTTGCAGAATCAGGATGGTGTCCGCAACCGAGGGCTCGTCCACCTGCACCGGCTGGAAGCGCCGCTCGAGCGCTGCATCGCGTTCGATGTGCTTGCGGTACTCGTCGAGCGTGGTGGCGCCGATGCACTGCAGTTCACCCCGAGCGAGCGAGGGCTTCAGAATGTTGGCGGCATCGACTGCGCCCTCGGCGGCGCCAGCTCCAACCAGGGTGTGGAGCTCATCGACGAAGAGAATGCAGTTGCCGGAGTTCTTTATCTCCTCCACTACCTTCTTCAGCCGCTCTTCGAACTCGCCGCGGTACTTGGTGCCGGCCACCAAGCTGCCCATGTCGAGCGTGAGCAGCCGCCGGCCCTGCAGGGTGTCGGGCACATCGCCCGACACAATCCGCTGGGCGAGCGCTTCGGCAATGGCAGTCTTGCCTACACCGGGTTCGCCAATCAACACCGGGTTGTTCTTGGTACGCCGATTGAGAATCTGCACCACCCGCTCGATTTCCTTGGCTCGCCCGACCACGGGGTCGAGCTTGCCGCTGCGAGCCAGGGCGGTCAGGTCCATACCCAGCTGGTCGATCGTAGGGGTGCGGGTAGAGGTGCGAGCCTGCAGGTGGGTTTGTGGCCCGCTCTGGCTCAGAATCTTGGTCGTCTCGGCGCGCACTTTCTCGAGGTTTACACCCAGGCTCTCCAACACGCCAGCGGCGATGCCCTCACCCTCACGCACCAGCCCAAGCAACAGATGCTCGGTGCCGATGTAGTGATGGTTGAGGCGCCGCGCCTCGTCCACCGCTAGTTCGATAACCTTCTTGGCGCGCGGCGTCAGACCGACCTCGCCGGTTGGGGGGCGGTCACCACGACCA
>SHYE01000111.1 GCA_009692935.1 Dehalococcoidia bacterium
AGGGCGCCGGCTGGTTCGGCCTAGCCAGCCTTACGGTGTTCTCGGCGCAGTTCTTTCGCTACTTGGCACTGGGTGTCGCACCGGTCACGCTGGTGGTGCCACTGTCGCAGATGCGCCCCCTTTTCACGGTGATCTTCTCGCTGGTGTTCAACCGTCACCTGGAGAGTTTCGCCCCGCAGGTGCTGTTAGGCATCGCGATGTCGATCATCGGCGCTTTGGTCATCGGAAGCGGCAGCAGCTAGCAGTTCAGGACGCGAGCCAACGACGAGGGCGGCCCCGATGCGGACCGCCCTCGATGCTCTTCCAGCCTGCCGGCCGTTACTTCAGCGCCAGCATCTCCACACGTGGCGTAGCGACGTCCGGGTGCAGATGCCGCCCACGATCCAGCGCCATCTCGATGGCCTTGATCAGCTCCAGTGCGCCCTCCACAGTCAACTCGACTGCGACACGCGCGCCCAAGCCTTGGCCGGGGTTCACGAAATCGATGCACAGCGCATGGTCAAGCTGCGCATGGTACGGATGATCATAGACCACGTTCGCTTCAGTGAGTTCGAACCAGCCGTTTGCGCCCTTGCCGCTGCCCGACAACTGCGCCTTCTCAACAATCCAGCTGCACATTAGGATGCCTCCCGGCTACTTCAAGTACTTGTCGTACCAGCTCCACACTTTGCCCCACGCGTCCGTTGCCTGAACCGGCCGGTAGTTCGCTCGATCGGCGGCGAAGAATCCGTGGCCCGCGCCGTCGTACCGGTGGAACTCGTAGGTCTTGCCCGCCTGCTTCAACGCTGCCTCGTGCTCATTCACCTGGTCGGGCGATGGTGCTTGGTCTTCGTTTCCGAAGATGCCCAGCAGTGGCGGGTGCAGGTCTGCGGTCATATCGATGGGTGCTTTCGGTTGGGCCGGGGTGAGCGTGTCGGCCGGGGCCACCACGCGGCCTCCCCAGCAGTCCACCGCGGCGCTGAACTCCTTGCTGTTGCTGGCTACCAGCACCACCTGCCGGCCGCCCGAGCAGAACCCGATAAGCCCGAGCTTGCCGGTGCTGTTGGGTTGGGCCTTCAAGAATTGCGCGGCGCCCACAGCGTCGCCAATGGTCATCGCATCGGGCACACCGCCGCCGGCCCGCACCTTTGCGATGGTGTCATCCATCTGCTCGGGCGGGCCGAAGCGATGGAACAGGTACGGCACCGCGGCAGCGTAGCCGTGGTGGGCGAACTTCCGGGCCACTTCGCAACTCCACTCGTCCCAACCGGGCATGTGGTGCAATACGACCACGCCGGGAAACGGGCCGTTGCCGGCGGGCCTGGCGTAATAGGCTAGGATGTCTTCGCCGTTGTAGCCGCGGTGGCTTACTTCCTCACTGATGATGTTCCGGTACACGCATACCCCCTTGGTCTGGTGGAGCCATTATCGCGGGCATCGCGCCAGCGTCAAGCTGCTCGCCCGCTGTCAGTTGAGTGGAGCCCGTTGCGTGTGCCAGTCGGTGACGGTTTGGTAGGCGGCGGCAATACGCAGTATCGTCGCCTCGGCGAAGGGCCCCGCGCCCACCTGGAAGCCAATGGGCAATCTGTCGCGACTGAAGCCACACGGGATACTTGCTGCGGGCAGCCCCGCCAGCGCGAAGGGTGTGGTGTAGTTGCGGGAGGCGAACTGCCGGCGCAGCACTTCCTCCTTGGTAGCCATCGGCGCGGCTTCTTCTTCCAAGGTGAGGGCGGGCCGAGCCGACATGGGCGAGATCACGGCGTCGAAGCGGCCGAGCGCCTGCACCATCTGGTTGCGCAGCAAGGTGCGGGCCCGCTGTGCCCGGGCGTAGAGCCCGGCCGGCAGCAGCGACGCTGCCAGCAGCCGAGAGCGCGTGCCTTGGTCGAAGCCCTCGGGGTGCTCGCGCAGCCGCTGGTAGTGGACCGCCGCAGCGTCGGTGTCGGCGATAGCCACGAACAGCGGCCCGGCGAGGTTGATCAGCGGTAGCGATATCTCTTCGACGCTGGCGCCAAGGCCTTGCAAGGCTGCAATGGCGCCTTCAACCGCAGCGCGAACATCGGGGTCAGCACTTCCATCCAGCTTGAGTTCGCGAATCACGCCAAGCCGCAGGCCACGAATTCCCGCCTGCAGGCCCGCTCGATAGTCGGGCGTCGGTTGGGCTGATGACAGGGCGTCCGCCGGATCGTGCCCCGCAATCGCTTGGAGCATCAGCGCGCAGTCCTCGGCGGTCCGGCCGATGGGCGATGCCTGGTCCATAGACCAACTGCCCTGCAGCAAGCCATGCCGGCTGACGCGTCCGAAGGTCGGCCGTAAGCCTACCAGGTTGCAGACGTTTCCAGGGTTCCGGATGGAGCCGCCGGTGTCTTCGCCCACCGCGGCGGCGCATAATCCGGCAGCCAGCGCGGCACCACTGCCGGAACTCGAGTGACCGGCAATGCGCGTCAAGTCCCAGGGATTGCGGGGGTCGCCATACGGGTGGTTACGAGTGCCGCGGAGGGCGAACTCCTCCATGTTCTGCTTCCCGAGCAGCACGGCGCCGGCTTGCTGCAGCTTGGTGATCACCGTGGCGTCATAGTCCGGAAGGAAATCACGGAGCAGCGCAGACCCACCGGTGGTGCGCAAGCCCTTGGTGAACAGCTGGTCCTTCACGCCCACCGGCACGCCATGGAGCGGGCCGCGGTAGCACCCAGACGCGATCTCGGCGTCGGCGGCTCGAGCCTGGGCAAGCGCCAAGTCGCTGCTCACGGTTATGTAGGCCAGCACCTTGGGATTCAGCCGCTCGATGCGCTGCAAGTAGGCTTGCGTTAGCTCGACAGCGGAGATACCGCGGGTACGGAGTGCCTCGGCCTGTTCGGTCAACGGTGCTAGAAGTAGTGCTTCATCGGTCATGCGCCGGCCTCCTTCGGAAAGATGGCCGACGGATCCGCACTCTCGAGGTCCAGACCATCAAGTCGTTGGAGCTGATCTAACAGTGCGGTGACCCGGTGCGTCACCTCGGGGAGATCGGCAGGGGTAATGCTCAGGCCCAGCACGCGTGCCATCAGGCTTATGTCCTCGGAGCTAATATCGGGTCCGGTGGTCATGGGTTTGTTTCCTTACAGACTGCCGACGAAATCGAGTGTCCGCTGGGTGCTGAGCGTCCGGTCGGCGCCGATTGGCAACACCGAGAGGATCAACTCATCAGCGCCAGACACCTCCAGGAATTCACCAATCTTACGGCGGGCAGCCGGTTCGTCCCCGTGCAGCACCACCGCATCGCTCATTGCGCTGGTCCACTCGCCCTGGCGCGCTTCAGGAAACCCCGCGCTGGCAAACATCTCCTGGTAGTTGGTCAGGCGCGGGTAGTTGCCCATGCTCTGCGACACCGCCTGGCGCAGCAGCATCGGGTCTTCGGTGAGGCAGAGGAACGCGTGCGCGACGAGCCGCGGCGTCCGGCGGCCTGCGGTGGCGCCGCCGCGGGCCATGGCCGGCATGGCCACGTCTCGCAGATAAGGGGCCGGACAGAGCCAGGTGACCGCACCGTCGGCAATCTCGCCCGCCAGCTCGAAAGACCGTTCCCGCAACGCCGAGATGATCACCGGCACATCGGCGGCGTGGTTAATCTTGCCCTTTACCTTGAACCGCTTCCCCGCCCAGTCCACCTCTTGCCCACTCAGCAGGTTAGTGACAATAGTCACGAACTCCTTCAGGTGCTCCAGCGGACGTTCGTAGGCCAGGCCATAACGACCCTCGATGCCGGGCGCGTGACTCGGCCCCAGCCCCAGGGTGAACCGTTGGGGCGCCAGCGACGCCAGGTCGGCAGATTGCTGCGCCACCACCATGGGATGACGAGGAAAGGTGGGAATGATGGCGGTGCCCATCCGCACGGTGGTCGTACAGGCAGCAGCGGCCGCGAACACAATCATCGCATCGGGCCCAGCGCCGGTGGTCAGCCATACGGCCGGGACCCCGGCGCTATCGGCATACCGAACCGCGGTCAGCATGGCCGCCGCCGTCGGTTCATGAATCGCCACACCTACATTCGCCCATGCCATCGGCCGCCTCCGCGGTGAAGTTGCCTCAGTCTAGCGGTTACGGTTCGGCGTGAGAAGGGGCAGGCCCACCGGCAGGCAGCGGCGCGCCCGCTCTTGACCCAGGCATGGCAGCCCCCGGCACCGCCGACGCCGCCACCGGTCGGGGACCCCGCTGGCGGCCCTCCCGATAGAGGGGATCGTTGATGAAGAATATCAACGCGAAGCCCGCTACACCAAAGGCGGTCATCACCATTAGCGTGTCGGTGAAGGCCATACCCAACGCCTGACGGTTGGCTTCGGTGGCCAGCAGGCTACTGACGAAACGCTGCTGAGCCGCCTCGGTGAGCAGGCCCCTGGCGATCATCTCAGGTTGCAACTGATCGAGAAACCCAGCCACCGCCGGCCGATCGGGCGTTACCGTAGAGGCGATGGCGGCGTAGTGGAACACCGATCGATCGTTGAGGATGGTGGCCAGAAATGCCGTACTGAACGACCCATAGACCCGCATCAGCCCATTGGAGAGCGCCGTCGCACGGGCGATCTGGGATTGCGGCACGGTGCTGTAGGCGGCGGTCTGCACCGGCATCATCATGAAACCCATGGCAAAGCCCCGCGCGGCCGCCAGCAGCGTGATGTCAGCGGCTGAGGTTTCCAGGGTAACGTGCGACATCTGCCAGGAGGTCAGTGTCAGCACACCTAAGCCGAAAATCACCAGCGGCCGCGGCCCGACCCTGTAGTACAGCTGGCTCGCGATGTTCATGGAGATGAACGACACCACGCCCTGGGGCACCAGCACTAAGCCCGCCTGCAACGCCGACATCCCCTGCGCGGCCTGCAGATAGATGGGCAGCAGCAGCTGCATGCCGAACAGCAGTATCTGTGCCAAGA
The DNA here is from genome assembly GCA_009692935.1 of Dehalococcoidia bacterium. Taxonomy (GTDB): domain Bacteria; phylum Chloroflexota; class Dehalococcoidia; order SHYD01; family SHYD01; genus SHYE01. The sequence goes on from SHYE01000111.1 coordinate 4,881, forward strand.
AATTCATGCCCATTGCCGCCGCAAAAACGGGCGCCTTGAACAAGCGAAGGTCGAGCATGGGCTCATCCTGGTTCAGCTCGGTGTAGATCCATCCGAAGAAACTCATGATGCCCACCGCCAGATAGACCTGTACCGCGGGGCTCCCCCAGCCTTCGCGAGACCCGAAGGTAAACCCCAAAAGCAAGCTTGGGAAAGCAATAGTTGAGAGCATGAAACCCATGCGGTCCAAGGGTGCGTCGTGCCGTATCGGCGTCTCTTTCAACAGGAACCACGCCAGCACCAGACCCACCATACCCACGGGAATGTTCACCGTGAACACGGTGTGCCAGTCCACGTATTCCACCAAGAAGCCGCCGAGCGTTGGCCCCAACAGCGGGGCGATCAGCATAGGCATGCCCAGCAGCGCCATGAACTTCGGGCGTTCACGGGGCGTGATGATGGAGAACACGATGGCCATGCCCAGCGGTTGCAGCATGCCGCCGCCCAAACCCTGGAGGATACGGAAGAACACCAGGCTGGGTAAATCCCAGGCGATGCCGCAGAGCACTGAACTGACGATGAACGCCAGCATGTTGGCGAGGTAGAGGCGCTTCATCCCGACCCGCTCGGCCAGATACCCGGAGATCGGGATGACGACCGAGAGGGAAATCATATACGCCGTCACCACCCACTGCCCGACCTGCACATCGACCTCGAAGGTGGCGATGATCTTGGGCAGACCGATGGTGACCATGGTCTGGTTCAACATCGACATGAACGACCCGATGGTAGTTACCCCGAGGGTCACCCATCGCGGGTCGAAGCTGCTGAGCCGCCCGTGAAGCGCCAATCTGGTGCGTTAGGAGAGGTGGATCCGCACGCGCACCGACACCCCCACAATCAGGCCGGCGTGATCCGAGAGCGTAATGCGCACCGGCACCAGCTGTACCACCTTGGTGAAGTTTCCGGCGGCGTTCTGTGGGGGCAACAGCGAGAAGGTGCTAGTGGTGGCCGGCACAACGCTCTCGACCATGCCGTCTACCGTGCGTTGGAGTGAGTCGATGTACACCTCGACGTACTGTCCGGGACGGACCCGGCTGACTTTGGTTTCTTCGATGTTCGCCACTACCCAAACGTTGTTGGTGTCGACCACGGTTAACAGCGTCTGATTGGGGGCAACCGAGTCTCCAGCGCTGGCGCTGCGGCTGACCACCACCCCACTCACCGGCGACGTCACTTCCGCTAAGCGGTCACGCGCATCCAGAAAGGTCGAGCGATTGCCGCCGCCGGCGGGGAGCGAGGCCGAGATGGGGATATCGATCACCGCAACGGGGTCATCGCGCCGTACCAGTGAGCCAACATCGGCCAAGTAGGTGAACACGCGGCCGGTGTTGGGGCTGGCCACCCGCACCAAGGTCCCTTGCAGAGTCGCGTTCTCGGTGCTGATGTAGTGCTGAATATCGTAGAGGGTGCGCGCGGTGAACAACGCAGCGCTCAGCATGACTGCCAGGGCCAACACGGCGAACACACTGCGCTTATTTACCAACCGTGAAAGGGACATGATGTAAAAGTTTTAGTATCGCTTAATTGAATAGTATTATAGGCCGCGCGGGAGTTCTTGGTCAAGCCCGCGTATTCACTCACCTAGAATGTTACCGAAGAGAGTAGGGTTCACTCAGCTAGGAATGTTACTGAGGGAACCATGCCGCCAAATGAGACTATGACGGTGAATGAGCGAAGGAAGTACGTGAAAGTGATGGCCCTTCGGTACTGGGGTGCGAGTCACAGCGAGCGCAGTGTGTTGCTCACGGAGATGGAACTGGTGACTTGACTGCACCGCAAGAGCCTCTCGCGGTTGTTGGGAGCACCCAATCTGGAGCGGGCTCCCCAGGGGCCGCGCGTGAGACGGCGCACCTACGGCGCCGACGTGGCCGATGTCGTGCGGGTGTGCTGGGAGAGCTTAGACTACCTCTGTGCGGAGCGCCTGACGCCAGCGCTGGTGGCCACGGCACAGCAGCTGGCGCAGTGGGAGGAGCTGGTGCTCACCCCGCAGCTTGAGGCCCAGCTTGGCGTGGTTAGCCGGCCAACGGTGCAACGGCTGCTCCAGCGCTTCCAGCAGGACACCCCAAAACTGCCACGGGCCAAGCCGTCACCACCCAATCGGGTGCTGCGCAACGTGCCGATGGAGCGGCTCTCCTGGATCATTGCCATCCCCGGGAGCTTTGAGGCGGACCTGGTGCATCATTGCGGGCCATTGGCCGAAGGAACCTACCTGCACACCCTGCAGTTGGTCGACATCGCCACCGGCTGGAGCGAGCGGGTGGCCGTGTTCGGCCGCAGTCAAGAAGCGATGGAGGAGGCATTCCGACGGGTGCAGGCACGGCTGCCGTTCGCCATTGCCCATTTACACCCCGACAACGGCAGCGAGTTCTTCAACCATCACCTCGTGCGGTACTTCGGGCAGAGCATCACCGGGCTCCGGCTGAGCCGG